>JAFAHH010001042.1 GCA_019237355.1 Acetobacteraceae bacterium
CGAGTACGTCGTCACCAATGCGGAATTCGCCGCCGTCATCGAGGCACCGGCTACCGCACCGTCGCGGAGTGCCCGCTTGATCGCTGTATCCCGGCGCCCAACCCGAGCTGCTTAAGCCCGGATCGGCCCGTGTTCTTCATGCCCAGAAGGCGGGCCAACACATGCGGGACGTCCACAGTCGGCGGCCCTGTGTGCCCGGCGCGCAGTGGCGGCCCCCTGAAGATCCCGGGAGCACGCTTGAAGGGCGCGAGCAGGAGCCGGTGGTGTGCATGTGGCGTTCGAGGAGGCAGCCGCTTACGCCGCTTTGGCCGGCAAAGACTTACCGACCGAAGAAGAATGGGAGATCGCTGCACGTGCCGGCCTGGACGGTCCGACCTTCTGCTGGGCAATGAGTTCGCGCCACCTGGCAGCGAAAGTTTCCGTTCCAGGGCCTGGGGGCGGATGGATTCGTGGACTGCGCCTGTGGGTTGTTTCCCGCCAGACGGTTACGTCACTTACGATATGGCCTGGAGTGTCTGGGAGTGGACGAGCGGCTGGTACTCTGCCCGGCATCCAGGCGAAGCTGAATCGCCCTGCTGCGTGCCGCGCAACCCGCGCGGTGCTGCCTAAGAAGTGAGTTATGATCCGGGGCAGCCGCAGCTCCGTATCCCGCGCAAAGTGATTAAGGGCGGGTCTCATATGTGCGCGCCGAATTACTGCCGCCGGTATCGGCCGGCCGTACGGCACCCGCAGATGATCGACACTGGCACCTGCCACATCGGGTTCCGGTGCGTCAGTCGTACTGGTTTCAATCAAGGGAGAGCAAACACATGAACCGTCGGCAACTGTTTCCTTCATCGGCCCAGACCTGTTGGCAAATCGTGGCTGTTCAGCGGAGCTAAGGCACAGACGCCCGTGGATCCTCTTCCGGGACAGATCAAAGGCGCCTCGCCGAATGCGAACCTGGCGCTGCTGGGCGATGTGCTGCAGGCCCCGGCCTTGCCATTTGAGGGCAAAATCAATCTCAATCCCGCGCAGTCCACGCCATGGTGGCCGCAGACCATTCGTGTCCCCCGATGACGTCGGCTTCGCCGCACCGTCCACCTTCGGCGGAGTCATCCCGACACCCGCGCTCGAACCGGCATTCGCGCGCCGAGCTTCGTGGACGGCATCGAGCAGAAGCCAATCGAAGTTTTGTTTTCAGCAGGGGTTACACTTTCGACAATCCCGACGCACCAACGACGCACAAGACCCAGTACTTCGAGATGATGGGGGTACCAGGATCTTACAACGATGGGTGGATACTGAGCGCCGTTCCGATCCGACCGCCAGGGCAACTGCTTGGCACAGCGATCACGGATCATGCCAGCGCGTTCAAGTTGGAGCTGCACATCCGCAACAACTGAACACAGTTCACCGACGTGTCCGTGCAGAATCCACAGAAATGCGAGAAATGACAGGCCTGATGTTTACCGAGTTCTCCAAATATCAGGTGCTGCCGCCGGATGCGGCGGCGGCAACGCGTTTCGGCGCGCCGCGTCCCGACCTTACCAGCGGCGGACCCGTTTCCAACTATTCCGGCGAGCGTGTTCGGTGCGGAGCGGCAAAAGGGAGACCGCCGCGATGGAATGGTCGCCAGGGTCATTGGGGATGTGCGCCTCGACAAAGGGGGGCGGCAATCCTCGACAGCCTCCGGGAAATCTGGTACGGCTCAGACCCATTCTTGATTACGGATGCGGCAATCGGAGACAGGCAATGGAACTCGATCCTGTATTTCTGTCACGACTGCAATTCGGATTCGTCATCAGCTTCCACATCATCTTCCCCGCCTTTACGATCGGCCTGGCCGCTTGGCTCGCGACGATCGAGGGGGTGCATCTGGCGACCGAAGACCCGATCTACCGCCGGGTCCTCGATTTCTGGTTGAAGGTCTTCGCCCTATCGTTCGGCATGGGCGTCGTCACCGGCATCGTGATGGCCTTTCAGTTCGGCACCAACTGGAGCGTGCTGGCCGAGCGCACGGGGCCGATCCAAGGCCCGCTGCTCGGCTATGAGGGGTTCACCGCTTTCATGCTCGAGGCGACGTTCTTTGGCGTGATGCTGCTCGGCCGCGACCGGGTTCCACCGTGGTTCTATTTCCTTTGCTGTTGCATGGTCTCCTTAGGCACGATGTGCTCTTCGTTCTGGATCCTTTGCAACAACAGCTGGATGCAGGTGCCGCTCGGTCACACCGTGGTCGACGGCAAGATCGTGCCGGAGGACTGGTGGGCAATCACCACCGGGCCGATTGTGCGGGTGCGCTGG
>JAFAHH010000085.1 GCA_019237355.1 Acetobacteraceae bacterium
CGATGATCCGGTAGATCTCGGACTTTGCCCCAATATCAACGCCGCGCGTCGGCTCATCGAGAATGAGCACCCGGGGCGCTGTCTCAAGCCAGCGCGAGAGTAGCACCTTCTGCTGATTTCCCCCGGAGAGGCTTCCGACGGTAACCAGAGGACTGGCGGCGCGCACGCGCAAAGACTGGAAAGCGCGGCTCGCCCTTTCCCAAGCCTGACGCAAGTTCAAGACCCAACCGCGCCAGGCATCCCGGGCCACCACGCCGATGTTGATGTTTTCGAGACACGACATGTCGAGAAACAACCCGAGCCGCTTGCGATCCTCGGTCAGGTAAGCGATGCCGCTGGCAATGGCGTCCTCGGGGGCGTTGATCGTGACCGGAATACCTTCCAGCAAGATTTGGCCGCCCGCGCGCCGATCCGCCCCGTAAATCAGCCGTGCGAGCTCGGTCCGCCCGGAGCCGACCAAGCCAGCAATGCCCAGCACCTCTCCTTGGTGGAGCTGCAAATCGGAGGGCTTGACCCGCTTGCCATCGGTAACGTGCTGCACCTCGAGGATGAGCGGCCCGCGGCTGCCGTGCGGATCGTGTTCCTTCTTGTAGAAGGTGGAAAGATCGCGCCCGACCATCATCTTAACCAGGCGTTCAGCGCTGATCTCGTTTTTGGCCAATGTGCCGACATAAGTTCCATCCCGCAGGACGGAAACCCGGTCCGCAAGCTCATACACCTCGGCCATGCGGTGGCTGATGTAGATCAGCGCGATGCCCTGCTCGCGCAGTTTGCGCACCAGCGCGAACAGCCGGTCGGTTTCCCGCGTGGAGAGCGGGGTCGTCGGTTCGTCCAGCACCAGGATTTTGGACTTGGCATGCAGCGCCCGTGCGATCTCGACAAGTTGCTGCTCAGCGATCGAAAGGGTGCCGACGGTCGTGCCGGGCCCGAACGGGGCCCCGAGCTGTTCGAGAACTGGGCGACAGCTCGCTTCCATCCCGCTGCGATCAATGCGGCCGTAGGACTTACGCGGCTCGTCTCCGAGATAGATATTCTCCGCGACCGTCAAATTGGGAGCCAGCGCGAGCTCCTGATAGATAATGGCGATGCCAAGCCGCTTGGCGGTGATGGGATCGGTTATTTGGACCGGCTTGCCTTCGATCAGGATCGTGCCCCCCGGATCGGCGTGGTAGGCGCCGGAGAGAATCTTCATGAGCGTCGACTTGCCGGCGCCGTTCTCACCCATCAGCGCCAAAACCTCCCCGCTATAGGCCGCAAGCTGGACATCATTTAGGGCTTTGACCCCCGGAAAGGTCTTGGAGATGCCGCGCATCTCAAGCACCGGAACCGTAGGCGTGATTGCTCCGGGGGCGGCCGGCGATGATCCGGCCTCAGCCACAGACTGGCCCAATTCTCTCCTCCCAGCGCACAGGCAGCGCTTCCAGTTCCGGTTTTTCGTACTATGTCGCGCAACTTATACCGGCCTGCTACGAGAGCAATCCCCGTGGCGCTAGAGCGCGATGGCTTGAGGCGGAATCGTCGGAGAGCCTGAATCGTGCTCTGAAAACCAAAGTTCCTAGAGGGGGACGACTTTACCTAAGTCATCGAGAGGCTCTCGGCCGCTCCATTCCTTGGCAATGTTACATCGGGCGCAACTCAGGCGAAATGCAAATGACCTTGGCTGTGCGTCCTTCCGTCCCGGGACCGGGCACGCTGTGTCCATGGCGCGACCGGGATCCGGTCGAATAAGCGAGGGATTCGCGGCGGCCAAAGGTTCATGCTTACCTTTTGGCCTACACGAAGGGACGGCTTCCCAGCCGTTGATCCTGGGCCTCCCCGTAACCCGAAAACGCCCTTGGGTCCCCTTTAGAGACCTGGCCGGTCGTTCCGAAGTCGGCCAACTTGACCACACCCGAACCAAACGGCTAATCGCCTGCGTGCCTAGTCAAGCTCTTAACCCATTCGCGTTCCGACGTCATAGTCAATTAGGACAGACCCAGAATGGACCCAAAGCTCATTGCTGCCTTGGCTGCAGTGGCCCTGCTCACCGCTTGCGCTAGCCACGCCCCGCCCCAGTCCACGGGTACGGCGACCGGGTCGGGCGCATCCGCCTATACCGGGGGTCCTGTTCCGGGTACCGAAGAAGATCTGGTCCAGAATGTTGGGGATCGCGTATTCTTCGCCTTCGATAGCTCCCAGCTCACGGCAGAAGCGCGTGGAACACTAGATCGTCAAGCGGCTTGGTTGCAGCGGTATCCGCAGGTTCGAGTCCGGATCGCCGGCAATTGCGATGAACGCGGAACGGAGGAGTATAACTTGGCGCTTGGTCAGCGCCGGGCCAATGCAGCCCGGGATTACCTGGTTGCCCGCGGTGTAGATGCATCCCGGATCAGCACCATAAGCTACGGCAAGGATCGGCCGGTTGCCCTCGGCTCCAACGAACAGTCGTGGGCACAGAACCGGACCGCGATCACATCAGTGATCTAAGCTCGCCCCGGAAGGCTGGTTGCTTGCGCATAAAGCGCGCTTCCCTGTTTTTTCTCCTCGGCTGCTGGGCCGCAATTCCGGCCCGGGCTCAGATCGAAAGCCGGGAGGGTATCGCGCTGCAGAATCAGATCTATGAGCTGCGGCGTGATCTGCAGATCCTGCAGCAACAGCAGTATCGAGGCGCGCCGCCGCCTTCGTCTTATCTGGGCTCTCCCGGGCCGCGATCCCTGGCGCCGCAACCCCAGGCGGGTGGCGGAAACGAGATCGTAACGCAGTTGCTCGACCGGGTAGCGGCGCTCGAAGAACAGGTGCGGCGATTGCAAGGGCGTATCGACGAAACCGAAAATAGATTGCAGCGCCAGATCCAGGATCTCGCCAAGCAGGTCAGCGACCTCCGTTTTCAGTTGCAAGGCGCTTCGGCCACGGCGCCACAAGCGGGCGGGCCGCCTCCGGTCCCGCCGAGCCCGCCCCCTGCATCTGCTGCCCCCGCCCCAAGCGCGCCTCCTGCACCACCGGGACCGAAAGGCCCCCGCACCCCGGAGCTCGCGATCCAGGAGGCCCGCAACGCCTTGGCCCGGCGAGACTACCCGGCCGCCGAAGCAGCGGCACGCGAGGTGCTTACGAACAACCGGGTTTCGCCTCGGGCCTATGACGCGCAATTCCTGTTGGCGCAGGCGCTCGCTGGCCGAAAGCAATATGCCCAGGCGGCAATCGCCTATGATGATGCCTATAATCGGTCCCGCACCGGGACGCATGCTCCCGACGCTCTGCTCGGCTTAGCTAACTCTCTGGGATCCCTCAACGAGAAGCGAGCGGCCTGCGATACGCTCATCAAACTACAAGCCGAGTTTCCCAATACGCTGCGTCAGCAAGCAGAAGCCGAGCAGCAGCGCCTAAACTGCCGGCAATAACCACGTCGCAGGATTTATCCTCCTCCGGGCCAATTAGCGAGGCTGAGTTTGCCGCCCTTATGGCGAAGTTAGGCCCATTTGAACCGAAGCCGCGAATTGCCGCGGCGGTATCAGGCGGCGCTGACAGCATGGCGCTTGCCGTTCTGGCTGGAGATTGGGCGCGAAGGCGGGGCGGATCGCTCCTTGCACTGATCGTGGATCACGGGCTGCGCCCTGAATCGGCGAACGAAGCTCGGCTGACGCGAGGGCGGCTCGATGCACTCGGGATTGCGGCGCGTGTCCTCCCGATCGATGGCCTGAGCCATGGTCCCGGTCTGGCATCCCGTGCCCGGGCCGCGCGGTTTGCCGTGCTCGAAGCCGCGTGCTTGAGCCCGGGTATCCTGCACCTGCTGCTCGGACATCATGCGGCTGATCAGGCGGAGACCTTGATGATGCGGAGCCTCTCGGGTAGCGGCCTGGCCGGGTATGCAGGAATGGCAGCGGTCCGGGAGACGGCCTGGCTACGCGTGATTCGGCCTTTGCTTGGCGTTTCCCCGGAACGCTTACGCGCAACCCTGCGGGAGCGGCGTGTCGCTTGGGTCGAAGATCCAACAAACAGTGACCGGCAATGGTTGCGAGCCCGGCTTCGGCCGGCGGCTCTGCGTGCTGCGTATAGCTTAAGTGCCGCCGCGCGAAGTGCTGGTCAGGCGCGAGAAGCAGCCGAGCTGCGCCGGGCGGCCGAACTTTCAAAGCAGGTAAGTATTTGGCCGGAAGGATACGCCTTGCTTAGGCCCGGCCCGGTGAGCAGCAGCACTCTCGCCGCCGTAATTGCGACCATTTCGGGGTCCCCCTTTTACCCGCCCCTCGAGGCAACGATCCGGCTTGCGGGTGACCTTCGGCCAGCAACGCTGCATGGGGTCCAGATCCTGCCGGCGCGACGGCTGGGTACCGGCTGGATGATCGTGCGGGAGGAAGCTTCCATGGCAACCCCGGTCCGGGCCGAGCACGGCATCATCTGGGACCGCCGGTTCCGGGTCGGGACTGGGGCGCGCCTTCCGGCGGGATGCATGGTCGGTGGCTTGGGCAAGGATGCTGCAAAGCTGCGCCGGCTATCCTCCCTTCCCAGCGCGGTTTTGCGCACTCTTCCATGTTTACGGAACGGTGATTTGTTGTTTTCAGTGCCGCATTTAGGGTATTCTACCGTGGAGTTATGCGCGCCCGCGCCAATAGCGTTTGCGCCGCCACACCCGCTGGCCTGCGCGCCATTTCCGGCATAGTGACGGCCGGCGAGTGCATGAGAAACGGGGGTGTGCGGAGTTGATTGGCACCTATCTTGTTAATCGACAGGCGGGCTCCGCCGCAGGCGTTACCCCGGCGCTGCTGCAGGACCTGCTCCACGAGATCAACGAGGCCCGGGCGCTGCTGCGCGCCGACGAGTTGCTCTTCTCTGAGCCGGCGACCGAGGCGCTGATCAAACCCGCCAAGCTGGCTGGCCGCCTCGAAGTGATTACCCGCGCATAAGCGCGGGGCTCGCATGGCCAAAACGGCTCCTGCCTTCTCACCGGACAGGAGCTAATGATGCGATTTGAGTTTAAAGGGCAAACCTATTGCAAGAATTTGTCGGCTGCTGAGCGGGCGACGATCCGCCAGTTCTTACAGGGAGTTGCAGGCAAGCGGACGACGCCCGGCTCTTCGCTGACCATCGAGGACGGGGTGCTTATGTATGAGCAGACGGCTATCGCCTGGATTAATCGTGCGGGTGAGCTATGGGGCGGCATTCCATCGGGGG
>JAFAHH010000662.1 GCA_019237355.1 Acetobacteraceae bacterium
GCGCTAAGCTTGCTTGCGAGGTCGCCTAGCCCGGCCGGGCCGCGATGGTACGGCACTTCTCGCCAGCCCTGCGCGCTGCCGATCATTCCGCAAGCAAGCGCTGGCAAATCAGGCGCCACAGCTATCCATTCTCCGGCAACATCCGCCAATGCACCTGCGAAGTTTCGGTCCCGGATCTGCATGATGCCCAGCGGTGCCGCACGCTGATCGAGCACGCCCCCTGTCTCATCGAAGAGATAGGCGCGCAACGAGGACGTTCCCCAATCCAGCCCGATCAGCCGCGCCGCCATCGTCACCGCCTTGTCCTTACCGTCGACGCCCCCCGTCCTCGCTGTCAGCCGCGGATCAGCGATTGACCCGTCATGTCCTTGGGTTGCGCCAGCCCCATCAACGCCAGCAGGGTCGGCGCGACATCAGCGAGCCGTCCGTTTGCCAAGTCCACCCGGCCAGCATCCACCAGGATTACCGGCACTGGATTTGTCGTATGGGCCGTATGCGGGCCACCGGTTTCGGGATCGCGCATAAGCTCGCAATTGCCGTGATCGGCGGTGACCAGCAAAACGCCACCCTGCTGCTCAACCGCCCCGACAATTCGCCCGAGCCCCGTATCGACCGTCTCGACCGCGGCAATGGCCGCTTCCAGGCTGCCAGTATGGCCGACCATGTCCGGGTTAGCGAAATTCAGCACGACCAGGTCGTATTTTCCGGAACCGATCGCCTCGACAGCTTTATCGGTCAGCTCAGGCGCAGACATCTGCGGCTGAAGGTCGTAGGTGGCGACCTTGGGCGACGGGACCAGGATCCGGTCCTCACCTGGGTTCGGCGTCTCCTCGCCGCCATTCAGGAAGTACGTCACGTGCGGATATTTCTCGGTCTCCGCCATACGAAGCTGCTTGCGCCCCGCAGCCGCGACCACCTGGCCGAGCAGATTATGCATCGGTAGCGGCGGAAATAGCGTCTGGAAAAACGCATCCAGCGCGGCGCTATAATTGGCCATCCCCACCGCTGCGGCGAAGCGTACGAGCCGCGGCCGGGCAAAGCCGTCAAACTTCGGGTCCACCAGCGCGGTCAGGATTTGTCGCACCCGGTCGGCCCGGAAATTGAAACAAAGCAGGCCGTCGCCGTCCCGCATGCCTCGATAGTCGCCGATGCAAGCGGGGATAATGAACTCATCCGTTACATCCTCAGCATAGGCTGCATCGATGGCTGCCGAAGCCGTAGGGAAACGAGGCCCTTCTCCTTCGGCAATAGCGTCGTACGCCTTCCTGACGCGTTCCCAGCGTCTGTCGCGGTCCATGGCGTAGTAGCGGCCAACGACCGTTCCGATCTTCGCGCCCGCAGGCAACGCGGCAAGCAGCGCCTGGACAAAGCCGTGGCCGGAGCGCGGGGGAGTGTCGCGGCCGTCGGTAAATGCATGGACCACGACCGGCACGCCTTCTGCCGCAATGAGCCGGGCTAGCGCAGCCGCATGGTCCTGATGCGAGTGAACGCCGCCGGGGGACACGAGCCCTAGCAGATGGCACCTACCTCCGGTTTCCCGAAGCACGGTGATGAGCTTCCGCAATACCGGGGACTGGGCCAAGCTGCCGTCCTCGATCGCCTCCGAGACGCGAGGCAGATCCTGCATCACTACCCGGCCGGCGCCGATATTCAGGTGCCCGACTTCCGAATTGCCCATCTGCCCCGGCGGCAGGCCGACATCCTTCCCCGAAGTGCGCAGGAAAGCGTGCGGATAAGTTTCCCAGAGACGGTCGAATATCGGGGTCCGCCCGAGGCGCACCGCATTATCTGCGACCTCTTCCCGCCAGCCCCAGCCGTCCAGCACGACGAGCATGACCGGCGGTTTCGTCTGTTCTGCCATTCTGGGCCCTCTCACGCTTCAGCGACTGAACTGCACGACCCCTCCCGCTTGGTAGGCGGCCGCTCCAATAATGGCCGGGCGAGCTATCCCTTTCATCGGCAGCCAAAGCACCGTCAGAAGATAAAGCGCGTGCTGATGAAATTGGACTTATGGTGTTGCACGATGTCATCGAGCAGCCTTTGGCTCACCTCCGTCTGCTTGGCCGCAACCATTGAACGGATCGAGAAGGACCGTAGCGCGTCGAACACTGAAAGCGTCCCCTCGGCCGAGTCTTTTCGGCCCGTGAACGGGAAAACATCCGGACCGCGCTGGCACTGGCAATTGATGTTGACCCGGCAGACCTGGTTCACCAGCGGATCGACAAGTTTGCCGATCTGGTCCGCGTTGGATCCGAAGATACTGACCTGCTGCCCGTGGTCGGACGTGATCACGTATTCAAGCGCCGTCTCGATGTCCTCGAAAGGCATTACCGGCACGATGGGCCCGAACTGTTCTTCCCGATAAAGTTTCATACCGTCCTTCACGGGAAAAACGACCGCGGGATAAAACAGTGTGCCAGCAACCGCTCCGCCGCCCTCGTTCAGCACGCGCGCGCCCTGGGCGCGGGCATCTTCGAGGCACTCGGTAAGATATTTAAGCTTGTCGGGCTCGGGCAGCGGCGTGATGCTCACACCCTTCTCCCAAGGCATGCCTACCTTCAGCTTGCCCAGCTCCTCATTGAAGCGGCGGAGGAAGGGTTCGGCGATGGCCTGATGCACGATGAGCATCTTGAGCGCCGTGCAGCGCTGGCCGTTGAAGGAGAGTGAGCCAAGCAGGCACTCCTTTACCGCAAGCTCGATATCGGCATCAGGCAGGATGATGGCGGCGTTCTTAGCATCCAGCCCCAGGATCGCCCGCAGCCGGTGCGCTTTCGGATGCTGCTTCTTGAGATGATCTGCGACCCTGCTCGAGCCGATCAGAGTCAGGACATTGATCTGGCCCGAGTTCAGCATGTACGGGACTACCTCCGCCCCGGGGCCGTAGACCGTATTGATCACGCCTGGCGGGAAGGCACTGCGAAACGCTTCCAGCAACGGATAGAAAAGCAGGATACCAAACTTCGGCGGCTTGAAGACCAAGGTATTGCCCATGATCAGCGCCGGAATCAGGGTGGCGAAAGTTTCGTTCAATGGATAATTATAAGGCCCCATACATAGCACGATTCCGAGCGGAGTGCGGCGAATCTGGCCGATGGTGCCTTCAACGATTTGAAATCGCGAGTTGTCGTTGTCCAGGTTCCGCAACGCATCAATCGTGGCCTGAATGTATGCGACCGTCCGATCGAACTCCTTTTCGGAATCCGGAAGGGTCTTGGCAATTTCCCACATGATGAGGTTCACGATCTGGCGCTTCTGCGCCACCATCCGCCGCGTGAAATCCTGCATGCAGGCAATGCGCTGCGCCGCGGTCATGGTTGGCCATTCACCACGCCCATTGTCATAGGCTGCGACCGCGGCCCTCAGCGCTTCCTCGCTCTCTTCTCGCGAACCGACCGGAACGCTGCCGACCTCGATCTGCTCGAGCGCCCCATTGCCGCGCCCCACGCAGATCGGCGAGCGGACGGGCCGGACCTTGCCCTGCCAGGGCTTAAGCTCGCCATCGATGAGCGAGGAGGACTGATGGATGGGCGCAATCAGGCGAAACTCGGGGGGGATATCCTCGTAATCCCGAGGAAACAATTCCATCAGCCTTGCAGTGTCGTACATGATGCTACCCCGCTTGACCCGTAGAAGCCGCTTGCCCCGGTAGTGGACGTTAAAGTGCTCCGGTCGCGCATTCTGATACCGGAAAACCGGGCTCAATGGGCTTCCGGTATATCGCCCTCTGATTTTGACTCTAGACGGTGGCGCGCGCTAGTGCTTTCCTGAGCTTGGGGAAGTAACTTCCTGCAAATATGAAGTAGATCCCGGCCGCCAGGGCATTGCTACGGTCGTAGCAATGAAGCGCCTTGGTCGCAATCTGAGCTATAAAGCCGGAAGCATGGCCGGCGACCTACCAAACTCCAATCAAGCCGCTTCGTACCGAGCCGGGTTGATGCAACGAGGTGACTGAGGGCGTTCCATGAATCGTGTCGCTTGTTTGGGCGAATGCATGATCGAACTAGTCGAACATGGGAATGGAATGCTGACGCGCGGGTTTGGCGGCGATACGCTTAATACCGCGCTCTATCTCGCCCGCCTGCGAGTTCCAACAGAATACGTGACCGCGCTCGGCACCGACCCGTTCAGCGACGAAATGATAGGCGCCTGGCATTCAGAGGGCATCGGAACGAGCAGCATCCTTCGGCTGCCCGGCCGGGTGCCTGGCCTTTACCTGATCCAGACCGATGAGACCGGAGAGCGCCGATTCTTCTATTGGCGCGATAGCGCGCCGGTACGGCAATTATTCAGGCTTCCCGAAACGGCACAAATTCAGGCGGCGCTGGTCGCATCGGAGCTGATTTACCTGTCCGGCATCACGCTTTCGCTATTCGACGACGAAAGCCGCAACCGGCTGTTCGATACCTTAGACCTCGCCCGGCGGGGCGGCAGCAAGGTAGCGTTCGATACCAATTTCCGTCCCCGCGGCTGGCCCGATGTCCACGCCGCCCGCGCTGTTTATGACCGCATGTTCTCCCGCTCGGATTTGGTGTTGGCTAGCGTTGAGGATCACATGCTCTTGCACGGGTCTGGCGAGGCGGCCGACGCAATTGGGCGGCTCAAAGCCGCGGAAGTACCCGAGATGGTGGTTAAGCTTGCACAGCCGGCGTGTCATGTAGCCGGGGATGGCGTGCAAGCCGTTGTCCAGGCCGAACCCGTTAGCGCGGTCGTCGACACCACCGCCGCCGGCGACAGCTTCGCTGCGGCCTATATCGCAGCACGCCGGGCCGGACTGGACCCGGCCGCAGCCGCCAGCGCCGGACATCTTCTCGCCGGCACGGTCGTCCGGCACCGCGGGGCGATTATTCCTCGCTCGGCTATGCCTGTTCTCTCCTTCGCCTCGGAGGCCCCATGAGTTCATCCACTTCGAGCGTTGCGGAAATCCTCCGCGCGGCGCGGTTGATCCCTGTTTTAACGATCGAGCGGCTCGACCGGGCCGTGCCACTCGCCCGCGCCTTGGTGGCGGGTGGGGTGCGCACACTGGAAATCACGCTCCGCACGCCGGCAGGCGCGGATGCCGCGGCGGC
>JAFAHH010000676.1 GCA_019237355.1 Acetobacteraceae bacterium
CGATCCGGCCGGAGCGGCATGTGCGCAACTCCATCGCTACAGTGCGCATCGCCCTCGCCGTTGCGCTCGCCCAGCGCTTGCCGCAGTGTCCTTGTTGCAAAAGGCTTCTAAACGGCGGACGGAACCCGCCTGATTACTGACGCAGTAAGACTAATAATCGCGACAGGAAGTGGCGAGGTACTAGGTCGCCGTAACCGATGGTGAGCCCGGTGACGAAGGTAAAATAGAAGCCATCACCCACCCAAGCGATCGAAACGCCGAATGCAAGCTGCCATGCGAGAATGCCTGATAATATGGGCCACACAACTCGCAGATTATGGCCGAGCGCGAGCAGGAACCGCCTTCGCATTCCCTTCTTCGGCACCACGTGTCACCCCGCAGCTTAGTAACGCCGCATTGATGTATTCGCCCAAGAAGAAATCCCCGAGCGCGTAACGGGCACGGTAAGTGAGCCACCGCGGGACAGCATGATACGATCGGTCGCGGAGTAGATGGCAGCGCTGGCAAACGAGCTCGATGCCGGCTCAGATGGCCTGCATGCAAGGCTCCGTTGCCGACCTGCTGGCGCTGAGGGGGCGCTCGTTGAGGCGATCGAACCGGAAGGACTGGAAATCCGCGTGCCGCCACCCGTGCAGCAAGCCATTGCCGGGGCGTTCTTGCTGGTCCTGGATGTTGTCACGGGTTGCGCTCGCAGGATAACGGACAAGCGCTCCGGGTGATGGGGGTGCGCGCAAAGCCTGCGCGTGCGTGCCCGGAGCCCGGCGGTAAAGTGCGCCTGCCGCGAACAGTGGAGAAGGAAATGGTCAATTCATTGCCTGAGAACCGCCCTGGCATCACCGAGCGGGCTTTTTCACGAAGTAGATGGATCAAATCGGCCGTTGTGTCGCCGCCCACTCGCCGGAGTTTTCTTGCGACTTCGGCAGCTGCCGGCGTCTTGGGCCTTACCGCCTCCAGTAAGGCCCAGACCATTTCCGTTGCCGACCGCCTCGGATACGCGAATGGATGGCTCAATTCCCCGCCATTGACGGCGGCCGACCTCGGCGGAAAAGTCGTAATCATCGACTTCTGAACCTACACTTGCGTCAATTGGCGGCGCCAACTTCCGTACGTTCGTGCATGGGCCGAGAAATACAAGAGCAAAGGATTAGTGGTGGTCGGCGTGCACACGCCAGAGTTTCCATTTGAGAAGGATATCGACAACGTTCGACGAGCCGCCAAGTACATGAGGGTCGACTATCCGATCGCGATCGACAGCGATTATGCGATATGGCGTGCTTTCAATAACCAGTATTGGCCGGCGCTATACTTCATCGACGCGCAAGGCCGTATCCGCCATCATAAATTTGGCGAGGGCGATTGCGAGCAATCAGAAAGGACGATTCAACAGTTGCTGAACGAGGCCGGAATCAAAAATGCCCGTCATGAATTGGTTTCGGTGCAGGGCCGTGGCGCCGAAGCTCCCGCCGATTGGGCTAGCCTGAAGTCTCCGGGAACCTATGTCGGCTATGAGCTCACCCATAACTTTGCTTCTCCTGGCGGAGCAGCGCCAAATAAGCCTCGCGCATATGGCTTCCCATCGGAGTTCACGCTTAATCATTGGGCGCTTTCCGGGCACTGGACGATAACCAAGGGCGCAGCGGCCTTGAACAAGGCCACGGGTCGGATCGCGTACTATTTTCACGCCCGTGATCTCAATCTCTGATGGGACCGCCGGCGCGAGGTGCCTCCGTGCGCTTTCGTGTGTTTATTGATGGACGGCCGCCAGTCGCCGCACACGGAACTGATGTCGACGGTCAGGGTAACGGTACGGCTACCGAACAGACTGTTTATCAGCTAATCCGAAACCAGCGCCTATCGCTGATCGACAGTTCGAGATCGAGTTTCTTGACCCTGGTGTGGAGGTGTTTAATTTCACCTTCGGCTGAGCCAAGCCAGATGCTGTTATGCGGCTGCCATGCGGTGTCGGTCGCGTCGTCCGGATCAAAAGGATGGAGAGAGATCAATGTCCGAAGACGTTAGCTACGACCGCCGCCGGTTTCTCAGCGCTGCGGCCCTGACCATTGCCGCCACCGAGCTTGGCATGATCCCGCCTGCGGCTGCTCAGGATGGCAGAACAAAGGCGGCGCAGCTTCCCGCCATCAAGCCAGGAACGAATACCTCATTCGCCTCTTTGAAACAGACCGATGCCGGAGTCCTGAACGTCGGATACGCTGAAGTGGGGCCCGTTGATGCACCCGTGGTCATTCTTCTGCACGGCTGGCCCTATGATATCCACAGCTATGTCGATGCCGCCCCTTTGTTGGCGTCGGTAGGTTATAGGGTGATCGTGCCGTATCTGCGCGGCTATGGTAGCACGCGCTTCCTTTCAAATGAGACATTCCGCAATGGGCAGCAATCGGCCCTTGCTGTCGATATCATTGCCTTAATGGATGCTCTTAAGATCCAAAGGCCGATCCTTGCTGGCTATGATTGGGGAGGGCGCACGGCCGATATCATTGCCGCGCTCTGGCCGGAGCGGTGCAAGGCCTTGGTCTCAGTAAGCGGCTATCTGATCGGCAGCCCGGAAGCCAACAAGATGCCGTTGCCGCCAAAAGCTGAGCTCGAATGGTGGTATCAATATTACTTTGCCACCGAGCGCGGCCGGGCTGGCTACGATAAATACCGGCACGACTTTGCGAAGCTCATCTGGCAGCTCGCCTCGCCGCAATGGCATTTCGATAATGCTACGTTTGACCGCAGCGCTGCCGCATTCGTCAACCCGGATCATGTCAGCATCGTGATCCATAATTACCGCTGGCGGCTCGGCCTGGCCGAGGGCGAGACGAAATACGACAATCTGGAAAAACGGCTGGCCCAATTCCCAGTCATCACCGTGCCCGCGATCACACTCGAAGGCGATGCCAATGCCGCGCCACACCCGGATAGCAGTGCCTATGCCGGGAAATTTTCCGGGAAATATGCGCACCGGGTCATAACGGGCGGCATCGGGCACAATCTGCCTCAAGAGGCTCCGCAGGCGTTTGCCGAAGCGGTGGTCGAGGTCGACCGCTACTGATTGGAATCGTGACCTACCATCCTTCGACAATCGCGCTGCTGCTGGTCGATCCTTACAATGGCTTCCTAAGCGAGGCGGCAAGCTGTGGCCGCGCGAAATGGGACCAACCCACCCCTACCAGGTCGCCCGGCGCTAAGCGGCAGAGTTTTCGCTAAAGGCACGTGGGACGGCACGTTCCACAACGACTTCCAGCTGCAGCCCGCCCTCAGCTAAACGGCGCGTGACAAATGGCGCCGGCCTGCCGGAAGGTCGGCCGGCCAGCTTTTGGACTCTCGCGGATTAAACCGAAGTCTCGGTTCACTGTTGGGTGCCCCCTCAGACTCCGTATCTGGCGATCTGATCCTTGGCGGCTTTCACGACATTCTCTGGCGTGAAGCCGAACTTCGTGAGAAGTCCTTTAAGCGGCGCAGACGCACCGAAGGTGTGCATTCCAACAACGGCGCCATGCCGCCCAATATAGCGTGCCCAGCCGAGTGTGGCGGCCTGTTCCACGGCGACCCGGGCTTGGATCGCTTCGGGCAGAACTTGTTCCTGATACGCCCCGTCCTGCTGCTCGAAAAGCTCCCAAGAGGGCATGCTGACAACCCGCGTGGGGATACGATCCGAGGCGAGATCCTCGGCTGCGGACACGCAGAGCGACACTTCGCTCCCGGTCCCGATCAAAATCACCTTCGGCGGACCGTCACCGACATCCGCCAATACATATGCACCCCGGGCCACGCCCGATGCCGGAGCAAAGCGGCTGCGGTCGAGCGTCGGAAGCGGCTGACGACTCAAGATGAGGCAGGCCGGTTGGTGCTTCAATCGCAATACGGTTCGCCAGCTCTCGGCGACTTCGTTGGCGTCGCAAGGGCGCAGAGTGATCAATCCGGGGACAGCACGCAGCCCAGCAAGTTGCTCGACTGGTTGGTGAGTCGGGCCATCCTCGCCGACACCGATCGAATCATGCGTGAATATATAGAGCACCGGCAGTTCCATAATGGCGGAAAGCCGAATCGGATTGCGCATATAGTCGGAAAAGATCAGAAACCCAGACCCAAACGGGCGGAGCTTAGCGAGCGCCATGCCGTTCACAGCCGCGCCCATGGCGTGCTCGCGAATGCCGAAATGCAGGTTGCGACCGACGTGATTGTCCGGCTGGAACTCGCCTGCGTTATCAAAAGTCATCCGAGTCTTGGTCGATGGGGCAAGGTCGGCAGCACCGCCGATGAGCCAGGGTAGGTGCTGAGCAATCGCGTTCTCGACCTGCCCCGACGAATCGCGACTCGCGATACCCTTCGGATCAGGCGGGAAAGTGGGGATGGCCTTGTCCCAGCCGGGCGGCAGCTCACGTTTCTGCATTGTATCAAACGCATCGGCAAGGTCGGGATGCTTCTGCCGATAGCGCTCGAACAGCGCGTACCATTCTGCGCGCTGGGCGGCCCCGCGCTTGCCTATTCCGCCGGCGAAATGCTGGTACACACCGTCGGGTACCAAAAACTGGGCATCTTCCGGCCAGCCGTAGAATCTTTTCGTGAGCTTGACCTCGTCTTCGCCAAGCGGCTCGCCATGCGCTTCTGCCGTGTCCTGCTTGTGTGGTGCGCCGTAGCCGATATGGCTTTCGATGATGATCAGGGTCGGTCGCCCTCGCTCGCGCGCGGCGAGGTCGAAGGCCCCGAGCACTTCCTTCTCTTCATTGGCGTCGCGTACATGCAGCACATTCCAGCCGTGGCCAAGGAAGCGCGTCGCTACGTCCTCTGTGAAGGTGATCTCCGTATGTCCCTCGATGGTCACCCGGTTGGAATCGTAGATCCAGCACAGCTTCTCCAGCTCAAGGTGCCCGGCGAGCGAAGCTGCTTCGTTTGAAATTCCCTCCATCATGCAGCCGTCGCCACACAGCGCATACGTGCGCCAGTTCACTATGGGAAACTCGGGACGATTGAAGTAGGCACTCAGCCAGCGTTCAGCGATTGCGATCCCAACGCTCATCGCGACACCCTGGCCGAGTGGTCCCGTAGTGGCCTCGACGCCTGATGTGAGATGGTACTCAGGGTGACCAGGGCACGCGCTGTCAAGTTGCCGAAACGACTTGATGTCGTCGAGAGTCACCGTGGGCCGGTCCAAGGTCTCGTATCTCGCGTCGACCGCCTGCGTCTTGGTGAGATGCAGAAGTGCGTAGAGCAGCATGGAGGCGTGCCCGGCAGAGAGGATAAAGCGGTCGCGGTTGGGCCAGATCGGATCTGCCGGGTCGAAACGGAGCCGCTTCTGCCACAAGTCGTATGCGACGGGTGCCATGCCCATCGGCGTGCCGGGATGGCCGGATTTCGCTTTCTGTATCGCATCGATGGCGAGCGTGCGGATCGTGTTGATGCACAGCAGGTCCATTTCGCTACTGCTCATGCTGGCTCCCTTTCTAACGCTGAAGTTGCGCTGGCCCCCGCAATAGAAATATTGATAGGTTGATTGCTGGTAGGTGAAGCGCGGGCCAGCAATCACCCTTTGCGTGCCTGCTCGAAGGCGTGCACCCATTTGCATATCGGTCCGCGATCTCAGCCACTGCGGCGTCGCGAGCAATCTTCCCGTCGCGGAGGGCAACCAGCGCTTCCCAAAAGGAGGTGCGGCCAACCGCAAAGCCAATGGACCCCGGAACGGCTGCCGCTGCGCCCAGCCAGCCAAGAATGCGGGACTCGTTGGCTCCACGACCAAGAACGATGCAGCCGACGTGCTCCCGGCCGTCATGCCGCGCTACCTTCACAACAGCTTCGCATTCCTCGCGCCGGTCGAGACCCTCGATCTTCCAAACATCCGGTTCGACCCCTGCGGTCTGCAGTTCCTTGATAGCCGCAATCATCAGCGAGGGACACAGGTCATGATCGTACAAGTCTTTATCGCCCTCGAGCCGGTCGGATTGCTCGTGAGTCATCGGCACGAGCAGCTCGAAAATAAAATAGCGGCCATTCTGATGACAATAGTCCGACAGGTCCTTCAAGCGCGCCGCTTGCCGGCGGTTCATCGCCGCATCGCTCTCAGGATTGTAGCGCACCAGAACCTTTACGAAGGTCGGTGCAAACGCGGCGATGCGCTCGCGCCACCGGTCACCGTACTCGAACTCGAACTCCTCCTGTCCACTTTTTTCTGCTGGCGCGCAGGTGGTATATCCGTTGGTGCGCGCGTCACGAAGGATGGCCGCGCCGAACTGCTCGTCCACCAGGATTGCAGCCGCGGCGAGCGGTACGCCCCAGGTCAGCGCGAGCTTGAAGCCATGGTAAACCACCTGCTTGCTGTCGGAGACGATAGCCGTCTGTTCCGGCGAGAGCGGCGGAGTGAAGCCGAACAATCCCTTCTGGAAGCTCGCACGATGATCGAAAGGCAGAATGTAAAGCGGCCGATCATATCCGATGCTCATCGTTCATCTCCCGCTCGGGTGGCAAGCCTAAGACTCTGCGCACGGAAAAGGTTCGATCGGCGACTTAGAGGCACCTCGTATCCGACCCTCCAGCTGAAAGCTTGCTGGGAGACCTAATCTTTTCGGCTTCATTCAAAAGAAGAGCATATCATCTCGATCTGCGGACGGGTAGACAGGGCGCCACCAGCCGCCGCCGAAAACCTGGCAATGGCCTCAGACCAGACTATGGTTATCCCGGTCCATGGGCGGCCAATCAGTAGCCCATCGGAGCTCAAGGGATAGAGTGATATCCTGGGGGGCGGATTTTGCCCCGCTCAGGAAGCAGGGACGTCGCCTCCATGCGGCAAGGCGGTCGAGATCGCGCCTTGATGGCATTACCACCGGCGCAAGCGGCAGCAGCCCGCCGACCTTGGGCGGCGGCGCATCCAAGGCAGGCTGCAACGCGACATCGCCCGGAATCACCAGCACCGAAACACCGCGCTTGCCGATGGCCTCGCGGATCGCGACTTCCAGGGCGCGC
>JAFAHH010000797.1 GCA_019237355.1 Acetobacteraceae bacterium
ACGAGCGGTCGAGCAGCTGCGGCGACCTCACCTCCTGGTACCCGGCGCGATCCAGCCTCCGCCGCATGTAGTCCTGCGCCGTGAGGTACAGCTTCCATCCCTTGGGATGCCAGAACACACTGCCCGCCGCCTCTTCCTGGAAATGGAACAGCGCCATGTCCTTGGCGATGCGGCGGTGATCGCGTCTCTCCGCCTCCTCCAGCATGTGAAGATAGGCGTCCAACTCCCTCTGGTCGCGCCAGGCCGTGCCGTAGATGCGCGACAGCATCGGATTGCGATGGTCGCCGCGCCAATAGGCGCCCGCCACCTTCATCAGCTTGAACGCATTGCCCACATCGCCGGTGCTGCGCATGTGCGGCCCGCGGCATAGATCCACCCAATCGCCCTGGCTATAGAGCGAGATCGTCTCATCGGGCGGCAGATCACGCACCAACTCGGCTTTGAATTTCTCGCCCTTCTGCTCGAAAAACCGGATTGCCTCGTCGCGATCGATTACATGCCGCTGAAAAGCCGCGTTACGCGCGATGATCTCTCGCATCTTGGCTTCGATGGCAGGGAAATCATCAGGCGTGAACGGCTGGTTGCGCGCAAAATCATAATAGAAGCCGTTCTCGATCGGCGGCCCAATCGTCACTTGGGTGCCAGGAAATAAGGTCTGCACCGCCTGTGCGAGCACATGCGCCGCATCGTGCCGGATCAGGGGCAGCGCCTCTGGGTCTTTGCGCGTGATGAAGCGAACCTGGGCATCATGGTTGATCTCGGTCGCCAAATCGACCACCCGGCCGTCCAGCGCCATTGCCACCGCTGCACGCGCTAGCCGTGCACCGATGTCTGATGCTAACGCCACGCCTGAAACCGGCCGATCATAGTGCCGTACCGAACCGTCCGGCAGAGTGATTGCGGGCATAACTCCTCCAGGTTGCGAGCCGGCTACATGATCTCAGGAAAGCGCCGCCGCAACCCTCGCGACCGGCAAATCAGCCAGATTTGGCTCACGCAGGACCGTGGGCCAGCTCCCATCGGGGCCCCGAGGCGCGGTCAGGGCCGGGTCGCTCTCCCCCGAAAACAATACAATGCAACGGCAGCCCATGGCCGCGGCCAAATGCATGGGCCCCGTATCGTTGCCGATGGCCAGCGCAGCCCGGTGCGCGAGGGCGGCTACGTGGGCAATGGTCGTCTGCCCGGTAAGGTCCAGAGCGGCGGGGCAGAAATCCCGGATCATCGCGCCTAGCGGAGCGTCTCGCGCGGTGCCGACCACGACCGGCTGGAAACCCTGGCCGGCGAGCATCGCCGCCAGTTCCCCAAAATGCTCGGCCGGCCAGCGTTTGGCTGGGCGGTGGGGCGCCGCGCCCGGAATAAGAAGTGCAAATGGGCCCGCAACTGCGGATCGTGGTTCGTGATGGGCTAGCCATCCCAATTCGGCAGCCGGGAAATGGCTGAGGCCGGCCATCGTAAGTTGCTCGCGCTGCCGCTCCCATGTGTGCATCGCATCGCGGCCCGGGTTCGCATGGGGATGCGAGCAGCCGCGGGCTATGCCAGACCAGGGTGGCCGCCCGGCAAGGTAGAAGTACAACCCGGACCGGCCCGAGGTCTGCAAGTCGTAGACATAATCATGGCCCCGCAGCAGCGCTCTCAGGCGCAGCATTCCGGGTAAATCCCGCCAGGATGGCCGCTCATCGACCAGAACCGAATCGAACCAGGGCGACCGGGCGGCGAGATCGGCAAACGGGGCGGTCGTTAGCAGGGCGACATGTGCGCGGCGATGGTGGGCGCGAATCGCCGCAAATGGGCCAAAGGACAAAACAAAATCGCCCAGTGCCCCAAGCCGGATAACCAAGATGCGCTGCACTAGAGCGTGATCGCTTGAGGCGGGATCGGCGGAAAGCGTGACTCACCTTCGCCGACGAAAGATACATGATGATCGCGTGGGCACCCAGCGATCATGACCTACGCTGCCTGCGCGGTCTCTGTGATGCGCCGCACCCGAACCCGCCGGATCCGGCGCGGGTCTGCATCGAGAATGCGGAATTCCAAGCCGGAGGGATGGCTGATCACCTCGCCTTTGGCGGGCACCCGTCCAGCCAGCGTGAAGACCAACCCGCCCAGTGTGTTGATATCCGCGGCCCGCTCATCTTCGGTTAGAACCGAACCGAGCCGCTGCTCGAACGCCTCAACGGGCAAGCGCGCATCCATATCCAGCGCGCCATCGGGGCGTTCCGTTATCATGGGCCCAGCGACCTCGTCGTGTTCATCCGAGATGTCGCCAACGATTGTTTCGACAAGATCCTCAATTGTCACAAGCCCATCGATCCCGCCGTATTCATCCACCACAAGTGCCAGGTGGATTCGCGATTGCCGCATTTGCAGCAACAGATCCAGCACCGGAATCTGCGGCGCGACCATCAGCGGCTTGCGCAGAATCGACTGCAACGAGAACGCCTCCGGCTTACCCACGTAGGCGAACAAATCCTTGATGTGCAGCATTCCCACGATATCGTCGAGCTGCTCGCGGTAGACTGGTACGCGCGAATGGCCATCGGCTCGGATCTGCGCCAGCGCTTGCTCGAGCGTCACATCCACGCGCATGGCGACAATATCGGCGCGCGGCACCATAATATCATCAACGGTAACATCCCGCAGACGCAGGATGTTCGCAATCAAAGTACGCTCGTGCGGACTAAGCTCGGGCGGAGCACCTTGCTCGGGCGGGGCCTCGGCCGCTTCCTGCACCAACTCCGCAATCGACTCGCGCACGCTTTGTTCGATCGCCCGCCGGCCAATGATCTGCCGGATGCGGGCCAAGAACCCTTGGCGCTGACCGTTGCCGCTCATCGGCGTTGCCAGGGGTTTGGAACTCGCAACCGGTGGAGAAGACGCGCCTCGGCCATCTCCATTCGACGCGCGTCACTGGGGCGGCTATGTTCGTGGCCGGCCAAATGCAGTGCGCCGTGCACGACTAAATGCGCGAGGTGGGCCCCGGGCCGGCGTCCTTCCGCCTGCGCCTCGCGTACCACAGTGCCCAAGGCCAGCACGATTTCCCCCGGCAGGCCCGGACCGGGGGGCTCATAGGTTAGAACATTGGTCGGCTTATTTCGGCCACGATGGGCCGCATTCAACTGCTGCACTATGCGGTCTGAGCTGAGCACTACGGAAAGCTGGACGCCAGCGGGCCGCGCAACCCGGCCCGCGCTTGCTGCGATGGCCTCCGCTTTCGGAACCAGCCGACGCCATTTTGGCTCGGCTATTGTGACCGTGATCCCGGCTCCGGCCGGGCCGCGCCTACTGTGTGGGTCCATTAACCTGCCGCCGGTTCTCCGGCATTGCGTCTCTCACGCCGCTGGTCCCCAGCGGCCGCCTCTCGTTGTTCATACGCATCGACGATCCGGGCCACTAGGGGGTGGCGCACCACGTCGCGCTTATCGAAGCGTACTACCGCCAGGCCTGGCAAGCCTTCAAGCGTATCCAGCGCATCCCGCAACCCGGACCGGGCGCCCGGCGGCAAATCAATCTGGCTGAGATCGCCAGTCACCACCATGCGTGTGCCTTCGCCCATCCGCGTGAGGAACATCTTCATCTGCACGGGCGTGGTGTTCTGCGCCTCATCCAAGATTACATATGCGTGGGCCAAGGTCCGGCCGCGCATGAAGGCGAGCGGCGCCACCTCGATTTCGCCTGTGCTTAGGCGTCGGATCACCTGCTCGCCAGGCAGCATGTCATGCAGCGCGTCATACAGGGGGCGAAGATACGGATCGACCTTCTCCTTCATATCCCCCGGTAGGAACCCCAGCCGCTCCCCGGCTTCGACCGCGGGGCGGGAAAGCACAATCCGGTCCACCTTCCCGGCCTGCAGCATGGCCACGGCCTGCGCCACCGCGAGATAGGTCTTCCCCGTGCCCGCGGGCCCAATCCCGAACACCATGTCATGCGTTGCGAGGGCCTCCATATAGGCGGCCTGGCCTGGGCTGCGTGGCCCCACGGCGCCGCGCCGGGTGCGGATTGCGGGGATATCGGAGAGCGGCAGCCGCGGATCGGCATCTACCTCCGTCATCCGAATCGCCGCTTCCACTTCGCTCTTTCCCACGCTCTCGCCCTGCTCCAACCGACGCCATAGTCCCTGGAGCATGGATTGTGCAGCATCCACCCGTGCCGCTTCGCCCGCAATGGCGACGCGATTGCCGCGGCAGGACATGCGTACACCCATAGCTTGTTCGA
>JAFAHH010000853.1 GCA_019237355.1 Acetobacteraceae bacterium
CCCCGCGACATTTCAGCGCCCGCACGAGAGCTCGGTCGAACGCGCCCCGGCGGCGGACCAGGACCAAGACATCACCCGGCCCCAGGGGCCGTGCCCGGCTCTCGAGCATTCGCCGGCCTTCGAACTGGTCGCGTAGCCAGTCTGCAATCCGCTCGGCTAGGATTCGAGGCCCAGATTTCAGCCCGTGGTTCTTCTGCGGCACCGGCCAGGGTTCCGGCCGATCTGGCTCTGGAGCGGGGACAAGGGGCCACAGCTCAACCGAACCAGCATGACCTGCCCGGTAAGGATGGTGCTCAAGCCCCTCGCCGGGCAAGGCGACACCCTGCGCGGCGGCTGGGTTGGAAAATACGGTATCGACCAGAGCTAAAACCGGGGCTGTCGAGCGGAAGGAGACGTCGAGCGCGACAGTCTCGAACGCCATTCCAGAATTTTCGACCTGCCCGGCGAGCGCCGCACAGGATCTATCGAATTCCGCGGCAACGGCGCCTTGGAATGAAAAGATCGACTGCTTACGGTCCCCAACCGCGAATACTGTGCGCCGGGAATCCCGGGCGCCGTCACCCGCGAAGAATTCGGCCGTAAGGGCCCGCACAATGTCCCATTGCCCGGGCGAGGTGTCCTGCGCCTCGTCGATAAGCAGATGGTCAAGGCCGCCATCCAGCTTGTACAGTACCCAGGCCGCCCCTGGATTGACCAACAGCCGCGAGGCGCGGTCGATCAGGTCCTCATAGTCAAGCAGGGAGCCGGCTTGCTTGCGGTCCTCGTAAGCTTTCAGCACTGGCCCGGCGAGGATCACGAGCGCTGCTGAGGTAGCGGCGACCTCCAGCGCGCAGCATGCGTCATCGATGCGCAGGATGCGGGCCGCCTCGGCCGAAAAAACCGGCCGCAATCCTGGGTCGACGGCGTCGAGCTTCTCGTTAACGAACGTATTATCGCCGCGCGCTGCGCCGGCCTCAGTGAGAAAAAGGTTCCGCCACCGGTCCCAATTTTCTTCGCGCTCCTGCGGGCCTGCTCCGAGCCAGTCAAGTATCTGGGCGGCCTTCTCGGCGCATTTCGGGGAGCCTCGGGCAGCAACAATTGAGGCCGCCGTCTGGAGCTGCTCTTGCCCCGGCCAGCAAGCCTTGCCCGCGCGGATTTCGGCTTCGCTCGCGCCGGTTAAGCCCAGCGCGCGACGCTGAGCCGCTTCGAGGCCGGGGCCGAGATCGAGGGCAGCCTTTAGCCGTTTCCGGTCTTCGCCCAGCTTCACCGCCGATTCGCTGAAGGCTTCTGCCCGGATCAGCCCAGCGAGCCGGTCCAGCGCCGCTGCTTCGGCTTCAGATCGGGATTCGGCCAGCATTGTCTCCCGTGCTTGCTGCTGCGCTTGCGCGGCATCGCGATCCTCGAGCAGTCGGAAATGCGGGGAGAGGCTGGCCTCCAGCGGGAAACGGCGGAGAACCGATTGGCAGAAGGCATGGATGGTGCCGATTCGCATGCCGCCGGGTAGATCGAGCACGCGGGCGAAGAGTTCCCGCGCGGCTTGGCGGCGTTCGGGAGTGGGTTCGACGCCACGCTCCCTGAGGCGCCGATCCAGTTCCGGATCGCTCAGTCGCACCCATTCGCCGAGGGTTCGTTGCAGCCGCAGCGCCATCTCGGCTGCAGCGGCCTTGGTATAGGTGAGGCACTGAATGCGCTCAGGGGCCGCCCCAGCCAGCATCAGGCGCAATAGCCGGTCGGTGAGGAGCTTGGTCTTACCGGAGCCGGCGGAGGCGGCGACGAAGGCTGAAACGCTCGGATCCGCGGCTGTCTGTTGGGCGAGATTGGCGCGTTCCCGGGGGGAGAGTGGCCGGTTCACGCAACATCCTCCGCCGCCGACCATTCCGGCACGCGGGCAAGCTGCGCGTAATCGGCAAAACGCGGTTTATGGCTGGGGTAGGGGTGGGACAGATAAGGCTGGGCTGGATCGTCATAGCGGTCGATCAGGGCGAGCAGGCCATCGCGGCTTTTAGCGATCAATGCGGAGAGCTCGTCCCGGTCGCCCTTGCAGAGAGGTATCGCTCTGCCGCCCTCGCGCGCGCCATTGACGTGCCAGTAGATCAGCTCGGATGCCGCACCGGTAAGGCCCTCGCCGAAAGCGCGGACCTCAGCCATAGCCGCCTCGAGCGGAAGCTGGGCTGCGTAGCCCGCATCCACGTCCCTCTGCGAGGGTGGCGCGCCGGTTTTGTAATCAATAATGATCAAGGTCCCATCGGAGCGGCGCTCGATTCGGTCGGCTCGCGCTCGCAGGCCGAAGGGGCCGCGTGGCCGGGCAATCTCCCATTCGCCTGCGACCTCGGTCGCGACCTCGAGCGGCGCACCCGCTTGGCGCCGTTTCGCCTCGACATTGGCGACCCAATCGGCGATTCGCAGGAGACGCGGGCGCCACCACGCGGCTAGGGCGGGGCGTATTTCCGCCCGGTCGAGCGCATGCTGCATGTCCTGCTGGAGCAGTTCGGGAGCTTCCCTGGGCCAGTCCAGGCCATGCTTTCCGATGAATCTGTGCAGCGCTTCGTGAACGATGGCTCCGTAATCCGCCGCATCGGAATCCTGATCCAAAGGATCCAGGCGAGCTAGCTTGAGTACGTGACGGGCGTAAATCGCGTACGGGTCACGCAGCCATTTCTCGATTTCCGTTACGCTCAGCCGCCTCGGCCTGAGCGCAACCGGCGGTCGGGGCGCCGGAGGAAGGGCCGGTTGCGCACCGTTTACCGGTCGATCGAGCATCCGCGCCCAGTCGGTTGCCGGGTGGCGCGGGAGCGAGGCGCCCGACCCAGCAAGGAATGCATCGAGTCGCACCAGCCAGCGGGCAGGTACCGCAGGTGCGCCGTCGCGCCGCCGCGGGGAGGAAAGCACGACGGTACGTGCTGCACAGGCGGCGGTGAAGAAATCGTGCGCGGCCTGTCCCACGCGGTGCTCGGGCGAAAGTAAGCCGACTCGGGCGCGCATCGGCCGGCTGAGCCAGGGGCCGGGATCGGTTGCTGGCGGCCAGGCCCCTTCCGCTAGTCCACCGAGCACGACCGTGTCCACCGTTTGCAGGCGGGCTTCAAGCAGGCCCCAGATAAAGACCCGCGGATGCTCGGCTCCCTCCCGCCCTCGGATGCCCCGGCGCGTGCGTACGACGACACCTTCGAGCAGCGCGTCCAGCAAACCCGGCAGTACTGACTTCCGCTGTTCCGGAAGAACCGCCCAGGCAGCCCGGGCTTCGGCAATAAGCCCGGCCAACGCGCGGCCCTCTTCCGCTGCCCAGAGCCGGGCCGACCCTGGCCTTTCATCCGTCGTGGCGAGGCGCTCGGCCGCCTCAACGAGGGCGGTGAGGCAATCGGCGGGGGGAGCAACCACGGACGAGAGCACTCGCCATGCTGGGGAGAGGCAGTGTTTGATACGGCTCAGGAGATCCTTCGCGGCTGGCGGCGCAGCGTCCCCCTTTCGATCGAGCTTCCGGCGCAAGCCGGCAAACCCTGCTTTAGGCCGCGGTCCGCGAAGGCAGGCCAATTCCAGATTGCGGGCCGCGGCACGACAGGCGGCGGGAGCCAGGCCGGCGGCGGCCAACGGGTGCTTGAGCAGCGCGAGCAGCGGAACGGGCGCAAGATCTTCGGCGAGCGCTTGGGCAAGCAGTCGCAGAAAAACGGCTGGCGGCGTATCTGCCAGCTCCTCGCCGGCACTATCATCAGCGAAGATTCCGAAGCGCTTCAGCTCGGCTGCGACCCGGGTGGCTAGGGCGCGATCAGGGGTCACAAGGGCCGACGTGGCGCCGAGCTGCTCGATTGCGCCGCGCAGCACCATCGCAATGGCCATAGCCTCTTCTTGCTGGTCGGCTGCGTCCAGCCGGTACAGCCCGTCCGCAAAAGCAAGAGAACCGCTGCGCCATTCGGCCATTGCGCGCGCGGGCACCAACGCTTGCGCTATGGTGTTCGCCCGCTCCTCCGAGGTGCCGCCGGGGCCCGGATTTCGCAGCACCCGAACATTCGACCGAGTGGCTCCGATGATCGCAAGCAGCTGCTTGAGCCCGAATTGCGGGTGGGATTCGTCGAGCTGCCCCCAAGCCTGCTCGCGCATACCCATATCTAGCGCGGAGAACAGCACCATCCCTTGCGGCAGGCGCGCAATGACGCGGAGTAGGCGGCCGACCGCGGGGAAGCTGCCCGCGAAGCCGGCGCCCCATACGGGGAAAGCGGGCGGGTGGTCGGACCAAGCCTCGGCCTGAGCTGTGAGCAAGTCGACCTGGCGCTTGGCTGGGTTGCTCAGGCCCTGGGCGGCGAGCCAGTCCGGCCACGCGTCAGTCACGATCTGAAGGAACTCCAGGGTGCGAGCCCAATGGGCCGCATAGGTGTCCTCCGTCGCGCGCTGCAAGGCCGTGCGTAGGTCGATTTCAGCCCATTCCGCTTCGTCCATGAGCGCGGCTAGCTCGACCGCGAGCGGCCAGGCCATATCCGCAGTCCGAGGCGCGCCGTTTGCCCCACGCATTGCAAGAATAAACCGGGTCAGCACGGCTACTCGCTGCACGAGCGCAACCGTAGGGGGTGCCCCCAGAGCGCCCCCCAAAAGTAGCGGGCTCTCATCGACAGCGCCGATCGCGGTTATCCGCGGCAGCAAAAGCGGCTTGCCGCCAGTCGCGCGCAGGAAAGCCTCGCCCAGAGCGCGTGCTGACCGCCGGGTGGGCACCAGGATCAGTCCTTGGTCCGGGTCTTTCTGATTGAGCCAGCGAGTGGCGATTGCGTCGAGGAAAGGAATATGGGCAGGAATGGAGAATAGATTCACCACGTCTCCCCGAGCGCGCAGGCACGCAACATGGCTTCAGCGTCCGCCAAGTCGGAGGGCGTTGAGAGATGAAACCAGATTCCGTCATGCACCACCGCGCGCGCCCGCCCGCGCGCAAGGGCGCGGTCCCAGCACTTATTCATACTGAACGCTCCTTCGGGCGTGTCGGCGAGTAAGGCAGGCCCAGCAAGCTGAACTCCCGCATAGACGTAGGGCACGATTTCTCGCTCTTTCGGGCGGCGCACCTTGCCCCAAGGGTCAAGGGCGAAATCCCCATAGCCTACTTCCGCGTGCACATGGAAGCTTCTATGCACGAGTAAGATGCAATCCTGATCGTCTGACCAGGCATCGGCCAACCGGAGCAAGGCTGGACGCACGCCATCGAGCCAGAATGAATCGCCATTGACCACGTAAAACGGCTGTGGCCCGAGGAGGGGCAGTGCGGCACGCACCGCTCCGCCCGTATCAAGCAGGGTCTCTTCGTGGTGAAAGATGATTTGCGGAGCCGCGGGACGTGCCTGCAAATGCTGCCTTAGGCGCTCAGCTTGCCAATGGGTGTTAACGACCGCGAGCTCGACCCCGGCATCTCGCAGCCGGTCAAGCGCATGGTCGATCAGCGCCTTGCCGGCGATGCGCAGCAGCGGCTTTGCCGTCTCGCTCGTCAGCGGGCGCATTCGTTCGCCCATCCCCGCCGCCAGTACCATGGCTGTGCGTGGTCTCATAGCACGCACCCTGGCGGGTTTCCTCGTAGGCCGGGGGGCACCCAGCGGTCTAGGACCGCGCCGAGGGAGGAAGCGGCGGGATGCGCTAGCGACTCCTCCAGCAGGCGCCAGGTACGCGGACCGTGACGGAGATAATGCGGCTTGCGGTCTCGAAGTGCGAGCCGGACCCACTGGCCGGCCACCCGTAAATGCCGCTGGGCCGCGCAGATGGCCAGGGCCGTTCGGAACCGCTCCGGCTCCCGACCAGTATGCGCCAAATAGCGCTGAACTACCCGCTCGGCCAACCCGGGAGGGATCTCCTGGCGCGCATCATAGATGAGGGAGGCGAGATCATAGGCGGGATGGCCAAGGGCTGCACTCTGAAAATCGAGTATGCCGATCCGGCGAACGCCCGTCCGACCGGGCAACCAAATCAAATTTCCCGAGAAAAAATCCCGGTGCACGAATACGCGAGGATCGCGATCAAGCGCAGCAAGCATCGTCTTCAAGGCCGCCCTGAAATCACGCTTGGCTGCTTCAGGTGCAAGGCTGCCAAAGCAGGCGGGCCACCACCACTCAAGGAGTGGGCTGAGCGCTGCCTCAGCCATTTCGGCAGGCCCCCAAGCAGGGAGAGCAGGAGCGGGCGCCCGCTGGGCAACCAATAGGGCATCGACTGCTGTTTCGAATAGCATCTCTTCGGTTTCAGGCCGCCTTACTGTGGCAAACACCTCGTCGCCAAAATCTTCGAGCAGCAGCAGCCCTGATCGTTCATCCGCCGCGATGATTTCAGGAACTGAGAGGCCGATGCTGGCAAGGTGCCGTCCGATCCGGATGAAGGCGCGGACATCCTCGGGGGGCGGCGCGTCCATAAGCACGGCAGGCAGAGGCCCTCCGGTAAGCCGAAGATAGCGCCGAAAGCTGGCGTCGCCGGCCAGCGGCGCAACCTGCCCGCAGCTGTACCCGTTTTGTTCCAGAAATCCCGCAATGAGTGCGCTACGGTCCACGGCGTTCCTCATGGAGTCTTTTGCATTCCGATTTGTGCAATCCGGCCGGGCCAACCGAGCAGTTCGGCCTGGCGAGATTCCTGCTCGCCATGAGCGAGGCGAATAGTTAGCGCCGATTGAGGCCGTAGCTGGCCCAGCCGTTCGGGCCATTCTACAAGGAGGATGCTCGTCCGGGCGTCGTCCCACCCCAGCTCGATCAAAGCACTGGGATTATCAACACGCCAGAGATCGTAGTGATGGACCCAGCCGAGGCGCGTTTCGTAACTCTGGACAAGAGTATAGGTGGGGCTCGGCACCTCGAGCGACGGGTCACCAGAGGCCGCCCGCAGAAAAGCCCGTGCAAAGGTTGACTTGCCGGCACCGAGCGGACCCTCGAGCAGAATGGCGTCTCCTGGGCGGCTGAGTTCGGCCACGCGGGCAGCCAGAGCTTCTGTTCCCGCCACATTGGGCAAATCAAGCCTGCGACTCGGGCTAGACTGGGACATGCGCTTCGTTTTGCCGTAGCGACTGAGGGCGGGCAACCGAACGGTTAAAAGGGCGAGGCACCAGGCAGCGCGGGATCTAAAAACAATTTGAAGTTGTGAAGCGGCTGCGGTATTACCACTTCAACTAATTGTGATAGGGGCCCGTCCGATGCCACGCCAGTCTCCCGCTCCGACCGCCACCATCATCCCGTTTCCTGGGGGTCGGATCCTGCGCAATCGCCTAACGGAGTTGGAATG
>JAFAHH010000962.1 GCA_019237355.1 Acetobacteraceae bacterium
CACACCGGAGCTTGGTGGGATCGAACCCGGCCGGCCCAACCCGGCGGAGGCATTCCTGGGGCTACTCCGGCGGGAGGTTCTGGCCCGAACTCCGGGCGCAGCGCTCGGACAGGAGAGCATGGAGGCCGAGATTTTCCCTGTATCGGCCGACACCGCGGAGGCTGCGGCCAGGTTCGAGCGTGCACTGGGCCGTATCGCGGAACCGCTTTGTGCCCTGGCGGACGGGTTCGCCGCCAGGCTCGACGCCCAAGCTGAAGAGCTCGACGACTCCGCCCGCGCGCACATCGAGGGTGCATGCCGCTCCATCGAACGCCGGGCGTTAAACCGGCTCACCGCCTGGCGCGAGATGCTGGGCCGGCTCACCGAGCCAGCGCCCGAGCCAGGGACCCGGCCGCAGCATCTCCTATTCGCCCGTATCGAGCGCCGGCCCGCGGGGGATCGTGACGTGGCGCTGCTCCGGCACTGGCTGGACCCCACCATTCCGTTTGCCATCACTTTGGCCCAGCCAGCCCATGGGTTGCTCGTGACTTCGGCGACGCTTCGGGATTGGGAGGCGGGCGATCCGGAGGCTGTTTGGGAAGCCGCTGAGGCACGGGTTGGTGCATCGCATCTTGCCTCACCTGCCATTCGGGTCGCTGTCGCCAGCCCGTTCGATTACGGCGCCCAAACCCGTGTATTCGTCGTGACTGATGTCGCCCAGGAGCTCGGGCAGCTCGCAGCCGCGTACCGAGCTTTGTTTCTGGCCGCTGGGGGCGGGGCGCTCGGATTGTTTACGGCGATCCGGCGGTTGAAGGCGGTTCATGAAAAGATCGCACCGAGCCTCGAAGAAGCGGGGATCCCCCTCTACGCTCAGCATGTCGACCCGATGAACAACACCACTCTAGTCGATATATTTCGCACCGAAGAGCATGCTTGCCTGCTGGGTACGGATGCGATGCGTGATGGCGTCGATGTGCCCGGCCGCAGCCTTCGGATGGTTGTGTTCGAGCGCGTACCGTGGTCCAGGCCAGATATACTGCACCGCGCCCGGCGCTTGCACCTCTCGGGCGGGGACCCCAGCGGTTATGACGATAGAATTGCCCGGCTGCGGCTCCGCCAAGCCTTCGGCCGCTTGATCCGAACCGGCGCCGATCGCGGGGTTTTCCTCCTGCTCGACCGGCAGGCGCCAACCCGGCTACTTGGCGCGCTTCCTGCCGGCGTTGCGGCTCGCCGGGTTGGCCTACGGCAAGCGGTGCTGGACACCCGTGCTTTCCTCGCCGAAGCCGTCCTCCCCAAAGCTTGACCTGCGCGCAACTTGATTGCGCGGCCGCCTTTGCGCAGGGTCGCGGCGAACAGGAGAAAGTTGATGCCTGCCCAAGCGGGTTTGGATCCTCAGGAAGCGCTGATCTGCACCATGGTGCTGGTTGCCGCCGCGGATGGCGGCATGACGGACCGGGAGATCGGGGTGATGGCCGGGCAGGTCCAGACGTTGCCGGTATTCCATGACTTTTCCTCCGAGCGGCTCAGCGCTGCCGCTGATGCAGCGGTGAACCTGCTGCGAGAGGAAGAGGGCCTTAGCCATGCGGCCCGTTTGATCCGCCAGGCGCTTGATCCGCGCCTGCGCGAGACGGCCTATGCGCTGGCATGTGAGGTGGTCGCCGCGGATCACGTGGCCGGGCAGCAATCGTTGGAGATGCTGGAATTCGTGATGACTGAACTTCACCTCGACCCGCTCGTGGCGGCGGCAATCGAGCGCGGGGTACGGGCGCGGTACCAGCGGGTGTAAGCTGCCTGAGGCGCCCAGAAACGGGGGCGTCATCCACCATTCGCGCGAACGGCTAAAGGTGCACGCTCCGGCCCCACTCCCCTATCTCTGGGCTGAGCAACAAATTGCGATCTTTGTTGCACGATCGCGTTAACCAGCATGCCACAGCCGAAGTGCCGTCCGGTAAGCACTCAGGTGTTCCTCCCCCACCGCGGCCGGGGGTGGAGGCTTGCTGGAACAGGTCGGAAGGTCTCCGGTCAATACCTCGGCCCATTGCGCCGGATCGCGCGGCAGCACCCGGCCGGCCCCCGTGGCGGAAACGCTATCCGCCAGTTGCGCCATATCGGACGACAGCACCGGTGTTGCAACAGCGCGGGCCATGTGCAAGCTCCCGCTATCGCTGCCGCTCTTATGGGGTAACAAGACGATATCCGCGGCCGCGATGGCGGCTATAACCTCCTCGTCGCTGGCGTATCCCAGGCGAACATCCACACGAGGGTGTGCCTGTAACCGGCAGATGACCTCGCGCTCGCTCTCATCGACCAGTTCGCCTAGGATTAAAAGGTCGGGCGCGTTGTGACCCAACACATCCCAAGTATCGGCGATCAGGCCGTAACCCTTGTAGGCCCGAATGAAGCCCACTGCGACGGCCAGGCGCCTGTGTGGGTCTACGCCTAATTTTCGTCGTGCGCTCTCCCGATCCGGGACAAAATTTAACTGCCGAACAGGGTGTCGAATCACCTGGGGTGAGACTCCAGCGATGTGTTCCATTGCTTGAGCGGCTGGAACGCTGTGCACCAACACGCGCTGAGGTAAATTGTATAGGCGCCGGGCACGCTCGACGGCATTCCTGCTGGGGTCGTGGGGCAGGATATCGTGGGCCGTCCAGACCACGGGTACAAGACGGGTGAGAATGCGCAGGAGCCACGGGTCCAGGCGGGGATGAATTGGATGCTGCACGTGAACAATTTTTGGCCTAAGCGCAATCACGGCGACCACGACCACCAGAGCGCATCCAAACCAGTTAATCGCCTGCCGCCAAGCAGGACAATACTTTGCACCGCGCGGACGCGGCCAGCGCTCTGCCGGTAGACAACGATATACAGCCCAAGCGATTGCAAGATCCGGAACCTGCAGGCGCCAGCTTCCCAGAACAACAGGCTTGAGGCCGACCGCTTTTAACGCTTCGGCGATCATACCGGTGTAAAGCGGTAGCGCCCCTTTCTCCGAAGGGTCGATTAAAACAACTCTTTTTCCCAGAAGGGAGTCAGGATCACCAGTTGATACGAAGGACCTCACTATCCCCTCGTACTCTGGAGATTTTGAATTTCGTGCTATTTCTTCAGCTGTGTCGTGGCGCATCGATCCATTCTCACGCAAAAACAAGCTCTGCATCACCTCGCACCTTGCTCCGCGGTTAACCACGAACCTCGGCTTGCAACAATCGAAAGCCGATAAAGATGATTCACAAGAATCAAGCGCTAGAGGGCACGGGCTTGAGGCGGACTCGGGTTCTCAATTCGCGAGCACCGGGTCCCATTTTGCGCGGCAACCTGGGGGCCCGGAATTGGGGTCCCGATCGCGGGAAGCCCCGAATCGCGCGCTCAATCGCAAAACATTATAGCATAATCGCTTCGGCCTGGAGCCATTTTGCTATAAAATAGATGCACCGTCTGAGTAATGACACCCGAATCTATGGACCAGTGTATGGTAAGGCCGAACCTGCTCGCCGTGACCCAAGCGGCCGGCAAACTAATCACCGCTCAAAAGCGCAACGACTATGACTCATCGCGCCAGTGGATCGGGATCAATCTAATTGGCTGTCGCGATCGGGCGCGCAGAAGCGATCGCCCGATCTTGCGCGGCGCTGGTTTCGCTTTAGTCCAGCGGTTAAAAGCAGGCATCCGACATGGGGCTGGCCAGCGATTCCGGTAAGCCGACGATTTCATGGACCCTGGCTGGGGAGATCAGGAGCGGTGCCGCAGCCGTTGCGAAAATTTCCCGCTCCGCTTGGTAATGGAAAGCATCAAAGGGTATGATCCGCGTCTCGATCCTCATTCCAGCCTTCAATGCCGAGAGATTCATCGGAGCAGCTCTTGCGTCGGCGCAAGCGCAGACCGAGCAGCAGATCGAGATCTTGGTTGTCGACGATTGCTCCACGGACAGCACGGTTCAGATTGTCCGGCAGGCCGCGCTGCACGACAAGCGCATAAGGTTGCTCCAGATGGACGCGAATGGGGGGCCTGGCGCAGCGCGAAACCGTGGCCTTGCAGCAGCCCGGGGTACGTGGGTCGCGATGCTGGACGCAGACGATCAGTTTGCACCCCAGCGGCTCGAAGCATTGATTGGGCTCGCGGACCGGACTGGTGCCGATATCGCCTCCGACAACCTATTCTTACGCTCCCTCGGTCAAGACTTCCCTACAAAGACGCTGATCCCCAGAGAATTGCTGAGGGAGCCCAAGCGGCTCACGGCGGCGGAATTCGTAGCCAAAAATGTAGGATTCGGAAGGCGCGAGCGTGCAGCCTTCGGGTTTATGCACCCTATGTTCCGCCGGGCTTTCCTGGAGAGCAAAGCGATTCGTTACGACGAGCGCAACCGGTTCGCCGAGGATTATCTTTTCTACCTGAGCTGTCTCCTACATGGGGCGGTTTGGTGGCTCTCGCCCGAGCCGATGTATTATTACACAGTCCGTCCGGGGTCATTGACTGAGGTTCAGACATCGCAAGACCTCAATCGTATTCGGAATGTCGATGCTAATCTGCTTGCTGACCCTAGTATCGCCGCCAATGCCGAGCTGAGCCGCGCTATTCGGCGTCATAAATCCTTAATCGACCGATGTTACTTTTATCGGGCGTTTACCGATGCCGTGAAGGCCGGAGAATACGGTCTTGCGCGTAGCCTGTTTTTTGAGAGTCCCGCCAGCATCAAGCATATCTTGCACGAGAGCTGCGCACAGGCACCTGTGATTGCGGCAAAAGCCCTTCGAGGCGGCTATCGCACGAAAAACAAGGCAACAGAGCGGATCGCGATCAGGTGAATCGAAGGCGATCCACATCGTGACCGGGACCCCATCGGGCGTAGCGCGATGGGGTCCCGGTCTGCTGGCAAACACAGGCTACAGCGGTTTTACCTGGGCCGCGAGCGAGAGCGTGATGGCTTCCAATTGAAACCGATCATGCTCTCGGGTTGTTCAGGCTTCCGAAATTTCGCCTCAAGCCGTTGCGCTCTAAACCCATTTCAGGCTGACTACGCAGCCTGAAATGAGTTTAAGTCCTTGCTGGGCGCGCATCTTGAGTTTCTCAACACGCCCGTACGATGCGGTCCCGGCACGTCGCTGACCGAGAACGGTCAGCGACAATCTGATCTAACAGTCTGCTGAAAAAGGAAAGGCCAGGGCTCTGCCCTGGACCCGCTGGGGCCGAAAGGCCCCAG
>JAFAHH010001009.1 GCA_019237355.1 Acetobacteraceae bacterium
ACACACTTCGGGCCGTCAGGGGAAGCCAGTCTAACCCAATCGGGCTCGGTATCGCGCTTGGCTGGCAGACTGTTGTGACTACAACTTCAACCCTGGACCCGAGCACTACCGGCAATATCGTCTTTTGCGTCGCGACCTCCGCCATAACGATCTACCTGCCCCCCGTCGCGCAGGTATGCGCCGGTACCGGATGGATGTTCACCAACCTTGGATCCGCTGATGTAACAATCCAGCCTGCGTCTGGTCAAAAGATAGACAACAGCACAATCATTCTGCACCCGAACGATCGATATTGTATCGTATCGGACCAATGGCAGGGCTGGAAGGAGGTTTTTCGAAGTAATTGGGTAAACCCACGCTTCGGCGGACCCATTGCCCTCGCCAGCTATGCCGTCCCCAACCTTCCGACCGGGCAGCCCGCTGGCGCAAAGGCCTTTGCCTCCAATGGCCGTAAGCCTGGTGAATCCGCAGGAAGCGGTACTGGCGTGGAAGTATTCTTTGATGGCGCACGCTGGATCTCAGTCTGCGGCGGCACACAGGTGCAGGCGTAATCACTGCGCTCGCTCCGTTCTCTAGTTCTCGCGGGTTCAAGACATGCCGACGATCAAGCAGCTCCCAACAACGGCGGAGGTCAACTCGGAGGACCAAGTTCCGATAAGCCAAGCCGGTGAAACCAAGTCAGCAACAGTTAGCGCACTGCTGACCGGCACCCAGCCGGCGATCATCACGGAAAGCGGAAGCCTACTTGGCAGAACCAGCATCGGCGCGGGCGGACCGGAGTCGGTACCACTTGGGCTTGGGCTTGCTCTCTCTAATGCCGGCCTGTCTGCGACTGGCGCTGACCATGCCTCCTTCTCATCTCAGAGTGCATTCCAACCCACGGATGACGTTATCCTGAATAGCGGCGGCATGCCGCGGCGGATGCCGGTGACATCGCTGCGAAGCTTGTTTTCCGCGGGTGCTAATATCAACATTGATTCAAGTGGTGTGATTTCAGCAGACTCGAGCGGGCTAGATGCCGCGCCAGAGCTCGCGGGGTCTCCTGGCCCAACAGGGCCCGCCGGTCCAGAGGGACCTACGGGCCCTCAGGGCGCTATCGGGGCACAGGGTCCCGCTGGCCCGCAGGGCGCGACCGGCCCTCAGGGCGTCATCGGCCCGCAGGGTCCTGCTGGTGCAACCGGGGCTACGGGCCCTCAGGGCGTCATCGGCCCGCAGGGTCCTACTGGTGCAACCGGCGCTACGGGCCCGCAGGGCGCCACCGGCCCTCAGGGCGTCATCGGCCCGCAGGGTCCTGCTGGTGCAACCGGGGCTACGGGCCCGCAGGGCGCCACCGGCCCTCAGGGCGTCATCGGCCCGCAGGGTCCTACTGGTGCAACCGGCGCTACTGGCCCCCAGGGCGCTACCGGGGCACTGGGCCCCACCGGTCCCCAGGGGCCTGTCGGTCCGCAAGGTCCCCAGGGGCAAGCGGGTTCATCAACCAGCATTACGAACTCACCCGTTGTCACAACCATAGGGGCGGGAGATCTCGTCGGCATCAGTCAGGCTGGTACAGACCATGCGATCAGCTATGCGAACCTGCTCAATGGCAAGCTGATCACGGACTTAAGCAATTCCGGGGCCGGAGCGATGTCCGATGCTGACGCCTTTTGGCTCAGCCAAGCAGGTTCCGCGAGCCTCGTTGTGGGAATCCTCGGACAGGTTGCGACGTATATTCAAGCCAAACTTCTGAGCTGGCCGTCTCGACGAGTCGAGGAGCCTGCGTCCACAAACTTGACTTTCCCGCGTCATCACCGCGCCGTTGTATCGTTCCCAAACGGGGGAAACATAACGGTTAACGCCTTCGCTGATTGCGGCGATGGCTTCGAGTGCGATTTGGTCAATACCTCTTCCGCTACGGTCATTCTAGGCAGCGGGATAACCTGTGCTGGTGCGAGCACATTGCAGCCCAAGCAAGCCGTTCGCGTTCGGGGGGTGATCTCAAACGGGGTATCGGCGGTCTTTGCTCAGACGATGTCTG
>JAFAHH010000077.1 GCA_019237355.1 Acetobacteraceae bacterium
TTCGGTATCCGACAGTTTGGCCGGGCTGCTCACCAAGAAGCTGCGCCATGCGCGCCGCTGCAGCGCGGGTTGCGAGCCGCCGTGGTTCAAGCATGACGATTCGGTGGTCGGCGCGCCAGGGTGCGCCCAGTAAAGCGAGGGGCACGAGCGTGGTCTTGCCCGCCCCGGGAGGAGCCACCAACACCACACTTTGGCTCGTATCGAGGTGTGACCTGAGTCTCGGAATCGCGTTCGAAATCGGGAGATCGGGCAACATTCGTTGTGCTATGGTCTCACTGGCAAACCGGTAACGTAAATGGCTCGCCTTTTCATTATCGTCCTTCTTCTACTTGCGGCGACCCCCGCGATCGCGGCCGAAAGCGCGGCGGTGGTCAGCGAGCGCGCAACTGTCACGTTAATCTCCGATACCGATGTGGCCGCCGATGGCAAGCCATTCCGGGTCGGGCTCAGGATCAGGCTGGCCCCTGGCTGGCACACATATTGGGTCAACCCTGGGGATGCGGGGGTCGCCCCAGAAGTCTCATTCACCCTGCCGCCCGACGCGCGCGCCAGCGGAATCGCGTGGCCGGCCCCGGAACGCCTGCCCGAAGGTCCGCTGATGACCTATGGTTATGAGCACGAAGTCGTCCTTCCCGTAACGATCACGCCCGGCGCCGCGCCGCTTGTCGTTCGGGCACATGCAAACTGGCTTGTCTGCTCCAAGATTTGCGTGCCAGAGGAAGGCAATTTTTCCCTTAATTTCCCTGCAGGCGTCCCCTCGCCTTCTCCCCAATCTAGCATTTTCGCGGCAACGGAGGCGCGGACCCCCCGGCCCTCGCCATTTGCGGCTATCATTGCCGCCGATGGGATATTGTCGATCCAAGGCCTCCCTTCGGACAGCGTCGCCGAAGCATGGTTTTTGCCTGTCTCTGCCGGAGTGATTGAGCCGAGTGCGCCCCAGGCGCTCGGTCGCAGCGCCGCCGGGATCACGCTTCGGCTCAAACCCGGCCAGCAATTCAATCCTCAGCGAAAGCTCGACGGCGTACTCGTGTTGCGGGATAAAACAGGCCAGTCGAGTTATTTCAGCATTTCAGCCGTGCCTGGGGCCGTCTCAGTCGCCGCCCCGGGTATTCCGCTCCCGAAAGTGCTGGGCCTCGCTTTCCTCGGCGGACTCATTCTCAACCTGATGCCATGCGTGTTCCCTGTTTTGGCGATGAAGGCGGTGGCGCTGCTTCGGCTGCACGGCTCATCGCGTGCCGCGATCCGCCGTGAGGCCGCCTTTTACGTGTTGGGCGTCTTGGTTGCCTTCACGTGCTTAGGCGTTCTGATCGTGACGGCGCGTGCGGGCGGGGCCGGCCTCGGATGGGGATTCCAATTCCAGTCACCCGCTTTTGTGACCTTGATGGTGTGGCTGCTCTTCGCGGTGGGGCTTAATCTTTCGGGTGTGTTTCAGGTTGGCGGGCGGCTCGCTGGGCTTGGTCAGCAGCTCACCACACGTGGAGAGGATGCCGGTAGCTTCTTCACGGGGCTGTTGGCCGTTGTTGTAGCGACCCCGTGTACCGCGCCCTTCATGGGTGCGGCGCTCGCGGCGGCTCTATCCGGTCCGGCATTTGCCGCCTTTGCCGTGTTTCTTGCGATGGGCCTTGGCCTGGCGGCGCCCTACGCTTTGGTCGCGGTCGCTCCGCAGCTCGCGCGCTGGGCGCCGCGGCCGGGTCGCTGGATGGACCTGCTGAAGCAGGCTCTTGCCTTTCCAATGTACGGTGCCGTCATATGGCTGGTTTGGGTCCTCAGTCAGCAAGCTGGCCCGGCCGGCGTGCTTGCCTGTGGGATAGGGCTCCTGCTGATCGGCTTTGCCGGTTGGGCTCTTGGGGTAAGCCAGACGGCGCACCCTCGGCGGCGCAGGATCGGGCAGATTGCTGCTCTGGCTGCGGTGGCTGGAGCGTTGGCGCTGCTACCCGCATCGTTCACAGGGGCGGACGAACCCCAGAGCCAAGCTCGGGAGGAGGCTGGGATTGAGCCCTATAGCCTTGCTCGGCTCTCTGAGTTGCGAGCCGAGGGGCGGCCGGTTTTCGTGAACATGACGGCTGCTTGGTGCATCACCTGCCTGGTGAATGAGCGTGTGGCGCTCGCGCCAGCAATCGTTCGCCGCGCTTTTGCCGACCACTCGATTGCGTATTTGAAAGGCGACTGGACGCGGCAAGATCCGGAGATTACGGCCTTTCTGGGAGAGCATGGCCGCAATGGCGTGCCGCTTTACTTGTTCTACCCGGCCCGCGCACAGGAACCGGTGATCCTGCCGCAAATCCTCACCCAGCAAATCGTACTGGACGAAATCGCGAACGCAGGAAGCTGACCCGATACTGCACAGCCAACCCAATCGCGTTTAGGAGCGCCCGTTATCCGTGCCTCCCCGGAGATGTCGGCTTTGGGCTGGGTGCTCCCACGAGTTTGTGAAATCATCCTGAGCCAGTCGTCGCGCGCCGCCCCTCGACGGTATCTTTAACTCTCGCTACCGTTCGTTTTCATCATATAACCGAAAGCAGAAAAAGTTAAGTCTGTGCTCTTTCCGGGGAGGCTTTCGTGAGAATCACGGCGTTGGCGCGCGCCATGCTGCTTCCACCAGTT
>JAFAHH010000480.1 GCA_019237355.1 Acetobacteraceae bacterium
TCCATGAGCCGAGTACGGTCTCGGCCACACTCCGCCACCATCGTATCGATGAGTACAGAGTCTTCTAGAGCGGTTTCCACTCAAGTGGAACCGCTCTAGCTTTGTTTGCGAGCAGATTCACGCGATGTGGATCGCCTTCGGCGATCCACGTGATCGCGATCTGCTCTAGGTCGGATAGGATCCGAAACTCGGGCAGTTTCGGGCCGTTGTGGCCTTTCATTTGCTCGCATAAAGGGTAAGCCGATGTCCTCGCACCCACCTCCAGTTCCCCCAGAACAGCGCAGCCCAAAAGCGCCAGATGCTCAGTCCAAGACCGGGCAGGGTGAGCAGGCTCGCTCGGGCCCCAATCGCAACACCGCCGAGCAAGGGCGCCAAGGCAATATCCACCAGAACACGACCAATAAGGGCTTTCAGCAGGACCGTTGATCATGGCCCGTCCGCATTCCGATACCGACCGCTTCGGCGGACCCGGTAGCAGCCACCAGGATCGCGAGCACCCGGGCAAAAATCACCAGCCCACAGGCCACAAGCACCCGCATCCGGGCTCCGATAGGCATCCCGGGGAGCCCACGAACCCGGATCGGAGCGAGGTGTCAGGCGGGGGCGGAGAGCAGGATAAGCATCACACGCACAACCCCTCCGTGAAATCGTGAGGGAGCGAGCGAGCGCTTACGCACGACCCGAAGTATTACGACGATTTGACGGTCCCAACCGGAGTTTCCCGCGGGTCGTTAATGGTTTCTGCCCTGGGCACGGATAGATTGCGGTCGTTCACAATTTAGAGAGCAGCCGTGACCCCTTCGTGCGCGGGCTCACCCGTGGGTTTGTCGCCCACTGGGAAGAGTGCAGCCATGCCCTATGAGCCCGGAGTTTTCTGGGCCGCTAACGTGACCTGCCCGGGCCAGCCGGAAGGCCTGCTCTCTCCTCCAGAGAAAAGGATGGAGGCGCTCGGCCGCATGACGGCCGGGCTGGTGCATGACTTCAAGAACCTGCTTCAGGTTCTCACTGGAAGTCTCGAGGTGCTTCTCGAGCAGGTTGCTGATCCCGTCGCGAAACAGATTGCTGCCACGGCGTTGCGGGCGACTGAGAGGGGAAAGGACATCACCCGCCGGCTGCTGGCGGCCTCACGTGAACCGTTACTTTACCCCGTCGCCTTTGACTGCGCTGCACTCGTTCAGGATATGGGAGGGTTGCTCGCGTGCAGTCTCGGGCCCCAGATAAGCACGCGGATTTCTGCGGATCCTGATCTTCCGCCCGCCTATGCCGATCCGGCCCTGCTCACGCAGTGCGTGCTTAATCTCGCCCTAAATGCGCGCGACGCGATGCCAAAAGGGGGCGAAATTACGGTTCGCGCGCACGCGGGTGACCGGGAGCCGCCGTGTTTAGCCCACGACTCAAAATCAAACCGACCTAGTGGCTACGTCGTGGTGAGTGTGGCCGATAATGGTAGCGGGATCGACCCCGCTATTCTGCCACGAGTGCTTGATCCTTTTTTCACGACCAAGCCTTTGGGAGAGGGAACGGGTCTGGGCCTTGCGATGGTCCATGAATTCGCTTGCCATTCGAATGGATATCTGCGGATCGAGAGCGCCCCGGGGCAAGGCACGACTGTCGAAATTTGGCTGCCGGCCGCTTCGGTGTCGCCGAACGCCGTGATCACGCGCGCGACGCCCGAAGCTGAGGCCGGGTCTTCGGGCCGTATCCTTGTTGTTGACGACGAGCCTGATGTCCGCAGCGTTGCCTCGGTCTTCTTGGGCCGTGCCGGATTCTCGGTTAGGGAGGCGGCGAGCGCAGAAGAGGCCTTGGAAATAATCCAAGCTGGCGAGGCGTTCGATGCCGTTGTCACGGATCATGCCATGCCGGAGATGAGCGGAGCCGCGCTCCTGGGCCTCATACGCGAGCTTCGGCCGGGCTTGCGCGGACTAATCATTACCGGCTACGCTGGCGACCCCAGCATTGCGACGTCTTCCGTAACGAACGACATGCTTGTTTTGCCAAAGCCATTCCAACGGGATGAGCTGATCGGTCGGGTTAAGGAACTTATCACCGGGCGTGAAAATCCAAGCGCTTGAGAAACTCGCGGGGAGGCCTGAATCGCGCTTTCTTTGCGATGAGGTCCGTCGTGCTGCGATTCTATTGCCGGCAATCAAAGTCGCAATCCGTTGCGATCCGGTTTGCAAACAATTTGGTTGAACTCTGCATGCCAGCGATCTACGCTAACCGGCAAGCAAGCAATAACATCAGGCTCACGGAGGAACGCAGTGCCGGACTTTGCAGCACGGATCAGTCGTCGTCGTGCCCTGGGCGCCGCTGGCGGCCTCGCGACGCTTGCCGCGGCCCCGCAGTTGGCCAGCGCGGCCCCACTACGGCCGGCGCTCGTCAGGCCGGGGCAGGCTCGCGTGATGCCGATCGCTGATTCTCAATCGGGAACGACCGATCTGCCGGTCGACCAAATGTTGCAGATTTTGCCGGGTGAGTGGGAGGTAAACAAAGAGGGAATCCTGGAGATCGACTTCGGACGAACCGATCTCGAGCCGGTCATCGGCGAATACAATGGGGTCACCTTCCAGTTTAAACCCTCATTTCACATCGGCACTGAGTTTTTCTTTCAATCGTTGGGAGGCGGTCGGGCAATCTTCAACGGCGCCATCGCTTGCCTGCCGAGCGAGCTCAACCCGGTCATCGATCAACTGCTGAATAATCGCCTGGTTTTCCAGGCCGAGCACCAGCATTTCTTCGATCTGAACCCGATGCTATTCTTTATCCACGAACGTGCGGTCGGCGATCCGATCGCGATCGCGACGGCGTTGCGCAACACGCTGCAAAACGCGACGAAAACACCGATATCGGGCCCACCGATGCAAAAGCTGCACTCGGCCGACTGGGTAGACGTCGGCATGCTGGAATCGATCTTGAACGGCGACGCGTCCGTTTCGCCGTCAGACGGTGTGGTCATGGTTAATATCCCGCGGCGTAACAAGATCATTCTTGATGACATTAATATCGACCCGACGCTGTACGTGCCGACCGCTGTGGACTTCGAGCAGATCCAGCCGTCATCGGGCTCGGCGACAGTTGCGGTATCGCCTGATTTCTCGATGGTAGGAGACGAAATCAATCCGGTGATGCGTGTTATGCGGTCGTTGGACTGGAAGGTGCACTGCCTCTACAATCAGGAGACGGAGGAACGGCCCCAGCTCTTCTTCTCGCACCAGCTCAAGATCGGAAATGACCCTTACGCATTGGCCCGCGAGGTACGTGCTGCCCTCGATCAAACCAATTCCCAGGGAAGCCCTACTCCGCCGCCCCATAGTCAACGGTGATTAGAGAGGGGTTGCTCATGCTCACGGTTCTCGGAACCGGAGCCATATGTCGCCACTCGCGGATCATCGCCAACACCGCTCGCCGCAGCGCCTCGGGCTTGCGCCGATTGCTGCGGCGACGCCAGCGCTTCGAGATTAGACCCGTCGCGACCTCGCGCCGACACGCCTCCAATAACCGGAACACCTGACGGCCCCGAGCCCCAGAACTGCGCGCGCCGGGTGGTTAGCCGTTTCTGTCCAGACTGTAGCGCCCAAGCCGCGTCAAGTCCCCCGCCCGGGCGGGAGTGTGAGGCGCTCGGCCTGATGGCGGCTCGTCCTCCTGCCGCGTTCAACTGGATCCTCGTCGCTCTCCCTCCGGACGCCCTTTGCCGGCGCACGATGAGGCGCATAGAGGCGGGCATGAGAAAGGCGCCCCTTGGCGTTGAGGTTCTTCCAATCCTTAAAATTCATGCCAGTGACACAGGAATAAAGCATCGCACTTCCTTTGCTTTCCAAGTAACATGCACGCAAGCCACCGGGTGTCCCGTTGGGTTAGGCTCGTCCCTTTGAATAACCTGATCAGGAACTTCTAGCCATTCGCCTTTGTATTTCAATCTGTAATGACCACCTTTGATATCTAAATCCTGGATTTCGACTCTATAGCAGTCTTGCATGTGGCAGCAGGATATCCCGTGTTTGTCCTTCAAGCTAGCAAACCATTCGGCGTCTGGGTCGCTTCCTTTTTCGTGCGCAGAGGAGAAAACGGGTGACCCAGCTAGAGTACAGGCAAGGGCGGAAGAGAGTAGCAGTCTGTTCATTTGTTACCTTTTAAGCTTTGGTATAGCGCAGGGAAATCACAAGAGCCTGAGCATTAACTCCTCGCCTGTGTATACAGTTCTCAAGCTTAACATTTGTGAAAACATGAGAAGGGGCCGACTAACTAGCTTAGCGGGCAGTCGCCCGCTTCAGACGCTTTGTCCCAGCGCCGGCGCGGTTTTCCGGCCGACATTATGCGATGCGCATTAGGTCGAGTGGGTGCAGATGCTGCAAATGCAGGAGTTCTAGCCCAAACGCAGCCGAGCGCAGGAGACCGCTAGCGAGGGCCAGCGCCTTCCCGGCTACAATTCTGTTGAACACCGTCCATCTCTCACTCAAAGTCATCCCACGCTCGCTCCTCGCGGGCCAGTGAAATAACTGGAAGGAACGAGAATGCAGGTAACCCGGCGGGGGCTGCTGCAAACGGCGGTGGCCAGCACGATTCCGGTCAGGCGGTTGGCTCGCGCCCAGGGTGCGGGGAACGGTACGATTAAGATCGGGGTCCTGACCGATATGTCAGGCCCGTACCGGGATGTGACCGGCCCGACTTCGGCCGCCTGCGCGCAGCAAGCAATCGAAGACTTCGGTTCCCATGGGTTCACCGTCGAACTACTGACCGGCGATCACCAGAACAAGCCCGACGTAGGGGCGAGCATCGCCCGCCAATGGTTCCACCAAAATGGGGTGGATATGATTACCGATGTGCCGACCTCGTCGGTCGCCCTCGCGGTCAACAACATCGCCAAAGAGAAGAACAAGGCTTATATCAACACCGGGGCTGGGACCGCTGACCTAACCGGCAAGAATTGCACCCCGGGTACGATCCACTGGGGTTACGATGTGTACATGAACGCCTCAACCGGCCGGGCGCTGTTCAAAGCCGGTGGCGATAGCTGGTATTTCATCACCGCAGATTACGTGTACGGCCAGCAGCTTCAGCGTGATACCGCGGCGGTCGTCGCCAAGCTCGGCGGCAAGGTGCTGGGCAACGCCGTCTATCCGTTCCCAGGTACCACGGATTTTTCCTCATTCCTTGTGCAAGCCCAGTCGAGCGGCGCGAAAGTGCTGGGCCTCGCGAATGCTGGACAGGATGCCGTCAATTGCGTCAAGCAGGCGAAAGAATTCGGCCTAACACGAACGGTATCCAAATCGCCGCCTTGGTGTGCGGCGTGGCCGTGGTGCACGGGCTCGGTTTGGAGGAAGCTCAAGGGCTGCGCCTGACGGAAAGTTTCTACTGGGATCTCAACGACCGCACTCGCGCCTTCACCACGCGCGTTTTGCCCAAAACCCCCGATAATTATCCGGGCACGACCCAGGCGGCGTCCTACGCGGGCACCTTGCACTATTTGAAATCGGTCGCGGCGCTTGGCCTAGATCGGGCGCGCGATGGAGCGGCGGTGGTCGCCCACATGAAATTGGGCCTGGCCGACGATGATGCCTTCGGTAAGACCATGATACGAGCTGATGGCCGAGCCATGGTGACGCCGTACTTGTTCGAAGTAAAAACGCCGTCCGAGAGCCGGGGAGAGTGGGACCTTTATAAGCTCGTCGCCAGCACGTCACCCGAGGACGCGGCGCCGCCGGTGACCGATTGCCCGCTGGTGCGTGCCTAGAGGCCGTGCCGCTTCCAGAGCAGCGCTGTAAGCAAATAATCCGAGGAAAGGCGCAGAAGACGCCTCCTGAAAATGCTCGTCTGGCTTCATGAGCATTGCCAAAATGTCGAACTGGGCATGTAGTTCTAGGTGGACGCGAGCGGCAGCAGGGAGGAGGCGATGTCCGTTTCCGCTATGGAAGCGCGCCACGAGCATATCCCGCATTACCGCTGGATAATCGCGGGGCTCCTTTTCCTCGCCAACGCCATCAACTATCTGGACCGCTCGGCTCTCTCGATCGTCGCACCGCTCGTCATCAGGGATCTCGGGTTCGATGCGGCAGAGCTTGGTATAATCTTTAGCGCTTTTTTTGTCGGGTATTCGGTGTTCTGCTTCGTCGGCGGCTGGGCATCGGATCGCTGGGGCCCGAAACTCGTCTTTGCGGTCGCCATGGTGTGGTGGTCCCTGTTCTGCGGCGCGACTGCGCTGATCACCGGGTTCGTATCGCTGCTGATCGTGCGTGTCCTGTTCGGCATTGGCGAGGGGCCGATGGGCAGCACAACGAACAAGACCATCACGAACTGGTTTCCCCGGGAGGAAGCGGCAACCATGGTCGGCATCACCAATGCGGGAAATCCGATCGGTGGTGCGATCTCAGGCCCGATCGTGGGCATCATCGCCGCCGCTTTTAGCTGGCGCGTATCGTTTGTCGCCATCACCCTGATCGGCCTGACGTGGGTAGCATTCTGGTGGTGGCTGGTTACAGATACACCCGCGCAAAACCCGAACGTCACTCCAGCCGAACGGGACCTTGTAGCGCGAAGCCGCGCACTGGCGCCGGCCGGCGACGACCCGACGACCACCATCGCCCAGTGGTTACGCTCACCCACCGTGCTGGCGATCGCGCTGGCGTTCTTCAGCTACAACTACGTGCTCTATTTCTTTTTGACCTGGCTGCCGACGTATCTGACCTACGTGCATCATCTCAACATCCAGCAGATGAGCATCGTCACCGTGTTGCCCTGGGCTTGCGGCAGCGTGGGCATGGTCTTGGGCGGCTTGCTGGCCGAAGGCCTGTTCCGGCGCCCCGGCAATTCCATTCTGTCCCGCAAGATCGTGTTGGTTGGCGCGCTTAGCCTGGCCGCAATCATGGTCATCATCGCACCAAAGGCGGAAACACTCACATTCGCCATCGCTCTGATCGCCGCCGCCAACTTGTTCCTGCTCATGGCTCCGCAAAACTGCTGGGCGCTCATTCAGGAAACAGTACCGGCGAGCCGGGTTGGCGGCGTCGGCGGGTACGTGCACTTTTTGTCCAACCTCGCCGGCATCATCGGTCCGGCCCTGACCGGGTTCCTCGTGCAGTACGGCGGCGGCTACACGGCGTCATTCATTTTAGCTGGCGTCCTTGCCGCGATCGGTGCGCTCGCCGTGATGCTGTTGGTCCGGGGAAAGGCTGAGCCGGTCTGAACGGCAGTGGACGCTTCTACTCGGCGACGGCAATATGGGTTCGGGTTGCCAAGATAGGATGGCGGTCGACCCTCGCTAATCCCTCTCCGGCATCCCCATGGGCACTACCGTCTTCACAATCGACGCATCCAGCGCCTCGTACTCGGAATAGCCGATCGTTTCATATAACTCCGCCCGCGTCTGCATCCGGTCGATCATCTTATGCGTGCCGCCATCGCGCCGGATAGCGGCATAAAGTTCCTCCTGCGCCTTGTTCGCGACACGAAGCGAGCTTACGGGCCAGATCACCATCCGGTACCCCATCTCCTCGAATTCCGAGGCCGTAAAGAACGGCGTGCGCCCGAACTCAGTCATATTCGCCAGCAAAGGCGCTTCGACCCGGCGCGCAAACTCGCGAAACATCTCAGCGCTATGCAGGGCCTCCGGAAAAATCGCATCCGCACCCGCCTCGAGATAGACGTTGGCCCGCGCGACCGCCCCGTCGAGACCCTCGCTCGCCGCCGCATCAGTCCGCGCGATGATGAACAAATACCGCCGGGCCCTCCGCGCAGCCGCGACCTTGGCCGCCATATCACGGGGATCAGCGAGCTTCTTATCGTTGAGATGGCCGCATTTCTTAGGCAGAAGCTGATCTTCGATATGCACCGCGGCGGCCCCAGCCTCCTCAAAGCTGCGCACCATGTGCATCACATTCAGCGCCTCGCCATAACCGGTATCGCCATCCACCAACACCGGCAAACCAGAATGCGCCACCTGGCGAACGAAGAAGCACACCTCATCCACCGTGATCACACCCAAATCCGGCAGCCCCATCGAGGCGGTCATGGCGGCGCCGGAAACGTACACGCTCTCGAACCCGGCCGCCTTCGCTTGCAATGCGGCAATCCCATTATGGGCGCCCGGCAATTGCAATATTCCAGGCCGGGCCAGCAACTCCCGGAACCGTTCGCCTGCTGCTCTTTCAGGCAGATCGGCAGCAACAAGATACGTCATTTGGCATGCCCTCACACAAAGAACAGCAGAGTTATCAATGCCAGCGCCGGCAACATCAAAGCACAGGACCAAACCATGTAACCGAAAAAGCCCGGCATATGCACCCCACGGTGCGCGGCGATGGCCCGCACCATCAAGTTCGGCGCATTACCGATGTAAGTAAGCCCGCCAAAAAACACGGACCCGGCAGCGATTGCCTCTAACTCACGGCTAAGCCCATTGCTGAGCCGTGCCACGTCGCCGCCCGCAAGCTGGAAGAACACCAGGTAAGTCGGCGCATTATCAAGAAACGCCGAAAGCACGCCAGAGAGCCAGAAGAATGCGACAGGATCGCCTCTTCCTGCTTCGTCCAAGGTGAGCCGAAGCACCGGCGCGGCCGCACCTTCAAGCCCCTGTTGCAACATGCTCAGCACAGGCCCGATCGTGACGAAGATACCCGCGAACAGGATCGCGACTTCCTGAATTGGATGCCACGCAAACATATTCCCCTGCCGGACCGCGTTCGGGGTTATCAGCCAAGAGGCCCCTGTTATGGCCAGGAATAGGATCGATCCGGCCAAACGCTCGGCCCCCATCTCCTGGCCGAGGATGTTTACCATGGTTGGAGGCCAGATCGCTTGCGCGAATACGGCCGTGACAGTCATCGCGAGTAATCCGATGTTGCGCCAGCCCCGGACGTGAAAGCGCTCCGGCTTTGGCCGGGGCGGATCCGCAGCAGCGACAAATCGGTCGAGCAGATAGAACGCCGCCAGCAACAGCCCGGCAAAGAAACCCAGCACTGGCGTCAGATGCAGAAGCGGCCACGGGAAGGGCACGCCGCGCAGAAAGCCGATATAGAGCGGTGGGTCGCCAAGAGGTGTCGTCGCGCCACCGGCATTTGCGACGAGAACGATGAAGAAAACGGCCAGGTGTACCTTCCGCGACCGGTGGGCATTCGACCGCAGAAGCGGATGAATCAGCACCATCGCCGCCCCCGTAGTACCCATAAGCCCGGCCAGCACGATCCCAATCGCCAACAGCGCGGTGTTGCCCGCAGGCGTGCCGCCCGGCCCGCCGCGGACCAGGATGCCGCCGCCTACCGTGAACAACGCGACCAACAACGTTACGAACGGCAAATACTCGACCAGCATCGCATGCCAGGCGGCAGATAGCGCCGGGAGAAACCCTTGCACGGCGGCCAGCGGCGCGAGTAGGCACAAGATCCAGAAAAGCGACACCCAACCCATCCGGCGTTCCCAAAACCGCGGCGCCACAACAGGGAAAATCGCAATCGAGAGGAGCAGGCCTAAAAAGGGCCCGGCCCAAACCGGACCCACGGGGAGACGAGCGGCCTCGGCCACCCGCGCGGGCTCCGGAAACAACACCACCGATCCGGCTAAAGGAGCGTCTATCAGGGCAGAATAGCCAGTCAGGCTCGTCGGTTGCATGCGGCGGACCATGCAAGTAACGTCCGCATTGCGCAAACACCAGGCATCCGCCCCAGCGGAACGGAGTAACGGCTCAATGGAGATGACCGGCGAGCGCCGCATTCCGGCGCCAAGACAAAGAGTATGGGAGGCCCTCAATGACCCGGAGGTGCTGCAAGCCTGCGTCCCGGGATGCGAGAGTATCGAAAGGACCGAGAACGATCAGCTACACGCAAGAGTAGCGATCAAAATCGGCTCTATTGCCGCTCGCCTCAATGGCCGGGTGCAGCTCTCTGATATCGAACCGGCCAAAAGCTATAAACTAAGCGGGGAGGGCCAGGGGGGCGCAGTCGGTTTCGCGAAAGGAAGCGCCACGGTGAACCTCGCGGACGACAACGGCGGAACCCTGCTCCATTACCGGGTCAGCTCCCAGGTGGGCGGCAAGCTCGCCCAACTTGGCGCGCGTTTGATTGATGCGACGGCCAAGCAATTATCCGACCAGTTCTTCGACCGCTTCACTCAGCGGCTTACATTGGAGGCACCCTCCGCGCCGGTCGCTCCGCTTGCGGGCGATGCCAAGCCGCCGCCCCCGACCCCGGAGCCGGCAACCATAAATCTGCTCAATCTTCTACCGCGCGAACCGTATGGCTTGCCCATGGTCGCCTGGGTAGGAATCGTGATCTTTGCGGCCATATTTATTCTAATCTTCTCGGCTTACCTGTAGTGCCCGGATTACCGAAGACCGTTGGTGAAACCGCCGACCTTCTTGCCAGCCAGGGCTATATTGCCGGCCCGGAGCTCGCGACTACCGTCCACCTCGCGCTGACGATGGGGCGGCCGCTCTTCCTGGAAGGCGAGCCTGGCACGGGCAAAACCGAAATCGCCAAGGTGTTGGCGGCCGGGTTGGGACGGCGCCTTGTGCGGCTGCAATGTTACGACGGAATGGACCTTTCCGCCGCGGCTTACGAGTGGGACCACGCCCGCCAGCTCATTGAAATCCGGCTCGCCGAAGCAGCCGGGGACACCAATCGCGATGCGCTTGCTCGCGACATTTATACGCGGGAGTTCCTCCAAGGCCGCCCGCTGCTCTCGGCCATTGATCCCGACCTTCCACCGGCGGTGCTGCTGATCGACGAGCTTGACCGGGCCGACGAACCCTTCGAGGCCTTTCTGCTGGAGGTCTTGGCCGATTTCCAGCTGACTGTGCCTGAGCTTGGTACGATCCGCGCCAAGACCCGCCCCGTGGTGGTCCTCACTTCCAACCGCACGCGCGAGGTGCATGACGCGATCCGGCGCCGTTGTCTGTACCACTGGGTCGATTACCCCGATACCAAGCACGAACGCGCAATTCTTGCCGCGAAAGCCCCGGGCGTTTCGGCGAAACTATCGGCCCAGGTTGTGGAATTCGTGCATCGCCTGCGGCAGCAGGATCTGTTCAAACTGCCGGGGGTGGCTGAGACGATCGACTGGGCCCATGCGCTTTCCTATCTCGATCAAAACGAGCTCGCGCCGGAGACGGTCAACGATACGCTTGGCATCTTGCTCAAATATCAGGATGACATCGCGAAAGTGCGGGGCGCCGAAGCAGCCCGGCTTGTTTCAGAAGCGCGGGAATTCGCCCCCGCTCTATGAGCGCCGACAAGCCAAGCCAGCTCGCGGCGAATGTGATGCATTTTGCCCGCCTGCTGCGCCGGGCGGGGCTGCCCGTCGGCGCGACTGAGGCAATCTCGGCGCTGCAGGCCCTGCAAGTGGTCGAGATTGGCCAGAAAAGCCAAGTACTCACGGCTCTTCGCGCCGCCATGATTCATCGGCACGAGCATCAGCTTGTTTTTGATCAGGCGTTCCGGTTGTTTTGGCGCGATCCCGAAGCCGGCCAGGGCGATGTTGCCGAAGCATTGTTGGGCAGCCAGAAGCCGCGCCCTGAGCCCCATCCGGCGCCGGGCGAGCGGCGGGTCGCCGAAGCCGCCGCTTCCACCCGGGAGCGCCCAGCCGAGGCCGAGGAGCCGCCGGTCCAAGATGCCGCTCTCACCGTCAGTGAGCTCGAACGGCTCCAGGCGATGGATTTCGAAGCCATGAGTGCGGACGAAATCAACGCCGCCAAGGCCGAGATCCGGCGCCTGACCCTGCCTCTCCGGCTCCAGCGGACGAGGCGGCTGCGCCCCGATCCGCTCGGCCCCTATACCGACCTCGGCCGAACCATCCGGCTCAGCCTCAAGCATGGCGGCGACATTATGGTGATCGCCCGGAGTAGCCGGGTAAGCCGGCCCCCGCCACTCGTTGCGATTTGCGATATTTCCGGTTCAATGACGCGCTATGCGCAAATCCTGCTGCATTTCCTGCACGCGGTCACCAATGACCGCGACCGGGTGGCCGTCTTCCTCTTTGGCACCCGTCTATCCAATGTTACCCGCTGCTTGCGCCATCGTGACCCAGAGGTGTCGTTCCAGGCGGTGGCGCAAATCGTGCCGGATTGGTCAGGCGGGACCCGCATTGGCGAGGCGTTGCGTGTATTCAACCAGAAATGGGCGCGCCGGGTCCTGGCCCAGGGGGCGGTCGTTCTGCTGATCACCGACGGGCTCGATCGCGAGGGAGCGCTGGGCTTGGCCGAGAACATGGACCGGCTGCACCGGTCCTGCCGCCGGCTGATTTGGCTGAACCCGCTCTTGCGCTGGGCTGGATTTGAGCCGAAATCGCAGGGCATCCGGGCGATGCTGCCGCATGTTGACGAGTTCCGCCCGGTGCACAACCTCAATAGCCTGCGGGAGCTGATCACCGCGTTATCACGGCCGGCTCCTTTTCAGCCGCGGCATTAGGCGGCGCGTTTTCCGAGGGCAGCGCATGGACCCCACCGAGACCGAAGATGTGCTCTCCGTCGCAGCGAATTGGCGTGCGGCCGGCGAGCAAGTTGCACTAGCAACCGTAACCGAAACTTGGGGCAGCTCGCCCCGCCCAGCCGGCAGCCAGATGGCCGTGACCAAATCGGGCAAAATGGCGGGTTCGGTGAGCGGTGGCTGCATTGAGGGCGCGGTCGCCGATGCGGCGATGACGACAATCGAAACAGGTACGCCGCAGCTTTTGGGTTTCGGCGTCTCGAACGAACGGGCGTGGGAAGTCGGCCTCGCTTGCGGCGGCAAAGTTA
>JAFAHH010000461.1 GCA_019237355.1 Acetobacteraceae bacterium
CCGAACAACCGATTCATCTGCCCCAAACACGTTCTCGCTCCAGCTCATAGCGGCTGATGCGCACCGGTCAAAGACCGATGTTTGAGAGCTCACGTTTATGAGCCAACCAGAGCCGGCGGGAACGGAACGGGGTACCGAGCGGGTCGAGGCATTCAGCGATGGCGTGTTCGCCATCGCGATCACGCTGTTGATCCTGGAAGTCAAAGTGCCGCACCGTAAGACCGCATGTCCGCTGAGTGTTGAAGTGGCTCGCCCCTTGTATGCGGGGAAGCTTGCTAAGCGTCAGCCCGGACTACGCCATTGATTAGCGACGATGATTTGGATCAGGCTTTTGCGGCCAGAGCTTTGGCGTAATTCCAGGGCAGGAGTTCATCCAGTGCTGCATCTCATCGAGGAGCGCGGCGCGCTTTGGCCAGATGAAGCCATTCGCATTATCACATGGGAGGCGGTTCCGCGAACTCGCCGTATTCTGTGGCGGGCGGAGGCTGATGTTGCTTGCGTGGTCCAATACGGACACGCCCCAACTGATCAGCTTTATTCCCGGCGAATGGGAGCACAAAGCAGTGACAATGGCCTGAGCAAAAAAGCGCCCGGCGCAGCGCTGACAGCAACCCAGCCCCCGCGCACGCTTATTCTGCCCTGCAGACAAGCACCCGATGGGCTCACGCGACATTAACAGCCGTGAAACTGGCACCGCCGATTATCGGCTCATGTCACCAAAAGCTTTGACCATGAGCCTGATAACCGGGGTTGCTTGCTGGTCGCTCGTCGGGGCGCTGGCTTGGCTCGTCGCTGGTTGATGCTGGCGCCTAGTGACCCAGCTTTGTGCCCGACCAGGCCACCCCTCGCACGACTCTCGCTGCACATCTCGCAGTGATTGCCCGGTGCACGAGATGCGACCGCGAGACCAAACTCGACCTCACAGCACTGATCGATGCAGGGCGCGGAGATACGCCGCTGCTCAACCTGCCCCTGCGCTGCGCGTGCTGCGGCGGGACCGGATATCGGCTTACCGTTACGCCGCACAGGCGCTGAAATATTCGCCCAGAAACAAATCCCCCAGCGCGTATCTGGCCCGGTTGCCGTCATCGAGAAAGCGGATGAACACGGTCCAGCGCTTCAGCATGTAATCCATGGCCTTTGCGACTTCGTTATGTCGCGAAAGCTTGGCGCGTTCGATCCGCATCCAGCGCTCAAATTGGAGCACGAGCGGGGCAATGCGCGCCTTGCGGATGGCAAGGCGCTGATCGGGTGAAAGACCATTGATCTCCCGCTCAATGGCAAAAATCGCATCGATGCGGCGCACTGCTTCAGCCGCAAGCGGCGCCTTTGCGACATCGGCCAGCACGAAAAATTTCCGCCGGCCGTGGCTCCAGCAGCCAGCCTCGGCTATCGGCCCGGGTTGCCGTTCTGGCTTGTACAAGTCATTGAACCCGGCATAAGCGTCGGCCTGCAGAATCCCGGCATATCCGGCCAGTTGCCGGGACGGGTGCTCGCCGCCGCGATCGCGGGAATAGAAGAACACCGCAGCAGGCGGAGCCGGACCTGCAAACGGCCGGTCATCGCGCACATAGGTCCAGACCCGGCCGGTGATGGTCTTGCCGCGCGCCAAAACCGGGACTGTGGTGTCATCGCCATGGATGCGCTCAGCATCGAAGACGTGTTGGCGTATCAATCCGACGAGCGGCGCGAGCGTTGCCGTGCACGTACCTACCCAATCGGCTAGCGTGGAAACATCGAGATCGATGCCTTCGCGAGCATAGGTTTCGCTTTGGCGATTAAGCGGCTGATGCTGGGCCAAATTTGGCCTCGAGTATCATTGCCAGCAGGTTCGGCCCGGCCCGGCCTCGCGCGATCACGTGGAACGGCGCGGGAGGCTGGTTTATCGTTTCACAGGAACGGCAGGTGAACTTCTCACGTACTGTCTGCACGACTTTCCACTGGCGTGGGATCGACTCCAAGCTTTCGGTAATCGTTTCACCGAGCTTGGCAAGCTTACCGCCGCAGCACGGACAAGCGCTGGGTCCCGGAATCACCACGCGCTCACGCGGCAAATGCGCCGGCAGCGGCGCGCGGAC
>JAFAHH010000482.1 GCA_019237355.1 Acetobacteraceae bacterium
TGCTGCGCAAGGCCTGCGAGAGGACCGCCGCGGCGACCTGGAAGAAGATCGGCGAATTGCTTGACGCATTCACGGCTGAGGAGTGTGCCAACTATCTGGCGAACTCAGGCTATGCCGCTGTTTCAACTTAAAACGGAAATGCTCTAGCTTTAGCTAAGCGAAATGCCGCTGTTCAGAGGACTGCCAAGGGGTGCCACCCGGTCCATGGCAGGCAACTTCTGCAGGCGCCCGGGAGGCAGGATGGAAAACGGCCGCTCGACGAGCAGGAACAGCACCGCCGAGCCGATCAGGGTGCACAAGAAAGCGGGCGGCAGTAAAACCCAGAACGCCAACGAACCCAGCCAATGTCCGACCTGCAGGGAGGCAACGAAGAAGAAGACGATCTTTAGAACCAGGCCATGCACGAGGTAATAGGAATAGCTCATATTCCCAACCCAGCGCAGCGGCCGCGTAATCAGGATTTTGGCGACCGGGCCGTGATGAACGAAACCGGCGGCGCAGAGCAGGAAGCAAGCGAAAAAAATCGTTGTAAACCGCATGCTGACCGGCAACTTCTGTAGCAAGACAAAGCCGCACGCGGGTATCGCGGCGAGCCCCAGCAGATTCAGGAATAGTAGCGCCAAACCCGCCAACTTGGGGGCGGAACCACCGGCAAATCGATTCTTTAGAACCGGCAACACCTCCGCCAGGATCATGCCGCAGCCAAACATGCCCATCCTGGGATAGGGCAGCTGGAATGCCTGGGCCGCAATGATCGCCAGCAGAAACACGGTCACTCTGGCCCACCGATCCCATGATCGAAGCCAGAGCAGCCCGATCAGCAGCGGCACGGTCAAATAGAAGAACATTTCATAACTGAGAGACCAGGCGACGGCGATCATCGGCTGCACCGGGAAGATGCCGGGCAGCATCAAGACGTTTGCCCCGGCATACACCAGCCCGCTCCAAAGCCCGTTAGGCAGCTTGCTGTCGGAGGGCAGCACAAACGATAGCAGGACGTAGATGGCGAAAACCACGAGGAAGGCGGGGTAAAGGCGCTGCACGCGTCTGCCCATGAACCTCAGGAACGGCTGCGGCCGGCGGATCAGCGTGCCGTAGATGAGATAACCGCTCAGAACAAAGAACAAGTCCACGCCGGCATTGCCGACGATGCGTAGGGAGACCCCGATCGGCAGAGCAAGACCCGAGAGGTAGGGGTCGACCAGGGTTCCATAGTGGACGAAAAACACGAGAAGGACCGCAATGCCGCGCAGCCCTTCCATCGGAAGCAATCGGTTTAGCTCGGCCTGGCCAAGCTCAAACCTTTCCGCGAGTTGACTCATTACTCGTCTCGGGCGCCACGCCAATGTGCAAACAGGGCCTTCCCGCTGGAGGGCTATCGATGTTGTAGGTCGGCTTGCATGGGCTTCGGATCGACAAACGACCATAAGTCAGCGAGGCCGCTCCAGCCGAATAGGAGGGGTGACCGAAGCCCCCAACGCGGACAGCGATTTGCTCAGATAGACTTGATTATTTCCTCCGTCATCTTCTTTGCATCGCCAAACAGCATCATCGTGTTGGGGCGGAAAAACAGCTCGTTTTCTACCCCCGCATATCCCGACGCCATCGAGCGCTTCACGAACAATACCGTACCGGCCTTATCCACCTCCAGGATCGGCATGCCGTAAATGGGCGACGCCGGGTCCGTTTTGGCCGCCGGATTCGTCACATCGTTGGCGCCGATAATATAAGCGACATCTGCGGTGCTGAACTCGCTGTTGATCTCCTCCAGTTCGAACACCTCGTCATAAGGTACATTCGCTTCTGCGAGTAGCACATTCATGTGCCCAGGCATGCGCCCGGCAACTGGGTGAATGGCATATTTGACTTCGACGCCTTCATGCTTGAGCTCATCCGCCATTTCCCGCACCGCATGCTGCGCCTGAGCCACGGCCATGCCGTATCCGGGGACAATGATGACCTTGCGAGCATTCTTAAGAATGAACCCAGCATCCTCGGCGGCGCCGCTCTTCACGGCCCGGTCGGCGGCGCCGGCGGGGCCCTGCGCCGCCGCGGCTTCGGCTCCGAAGCCGCCGAGCAGCACGTTGATAATGCTCCGGTTCATACCCTTGCACATGATATAAGACAGGATCGCACCTGAAGCACCCACCAGTGAGCCGGTGATGATGAGCGCCAAATTCTGAATTGTGAATCCGATACCCGCCGCCGCCCATCCAGAGTAGCTGTTCAGCATCGACACCACAACGGGCATGTCGGCGCCGCCGATCGGGATAATGATCAAGAAACCGAGGGCAAAGGAGAGTAGTGCGATAAGCCAGAACAGGGGCTGCGGTCCGCCCGAGGCGACAAAGATGATGATCAGCAGGAGCCCAAGAATCCCGAGCCCCAGGTTTATCTTGTGTTGGTTCGCGAAGGTAATCGGGGCGCCGCTCATCAATGCTTGCAATTTGGCGAACGCGATCACCGAGCCAGAGAAAGTGATCGCGCCGATGGCAAGCCCAACCGACATTTCGATCAGCGACTGAGTATGAATATTCCCCCGCTCCCCAATGCCGAACGCCTCTGGGGAATTGAGCGCCGAAGCAGCCACAAACACCGCCGCCATACCGACGAGTGAGTGGAAGGCGGCAACGAGTTGTGGCAGCGCCGTCATTTGGATCTGGCGGGCAATGTAGGCCCCAACCGAACCGCCGATGACCAGGCCCAAAAGGATCAAGATATAGCCAGCGCCAGACATCCCGCTTTGCAGCAAAGTGGCCAGGATGGCGATAGCCATGCCCACCATCCCGTACTGGTTGCCCCGCCGCGCTGTTTCCGGGTGCGAGAGGCCGCGCAAAGCAAGGATGAACAGGACAGCAGCGGCCAGGTAGGCGAGTGAGGTCAGGCTCGGTGACATCGTCTACTTCTTCCTAAACATGGCAAGCATGCGATGGGTGACAAGGAAGCCGCCAAATATGTTCACGCTGGCCAGGGCGACGGCGAAGAAGCCAAAGCCCATCGCCCAGCCGCTCAGTCCAAGGCCCGATGCCAGCATGGCGCCCACGATAATCACCGAGCTGATCGCATTGGTGACCGCCATCAGCGGGCTATGCAGGGCCGGGGTCACGTTCCAGACGACATAGTAGCCGACGAAACAGGCCATCAGGAAGATGGCGAATAGAAAGACCACCGGCTGCACTGCTGCCGCGACCGGCTCTATGCCCTGCGCCATCATCCGCAACTGCGTCGCGAGGTCGTGGGCGCGTATGGCAAGCTCGTCAGCTTGGTTCGCAAAGGGATCGGGGTTCATCTGCGCCCTCTCTCACGCGGCTCGGGAAGGAATGAATTGCGGGTGGACGATCGTGCCGTTACGGGTCAGCAGCACGCCTTGTACGATTTCATCTGATTCCAGCAGCTTAACCGACTTCGCCTCTTTATCCCAGAAGGTGTTCAGGAACGTCAGGAGGTTCTTGGCGTAGAGCGAGCTGGATGCGACTGGGATCCTGGCGGGCCAGTTCTTATAGCCCAAAACCTTGACGCCGTTCTCGGTGACGATGCTCTCGCCTGGGACCGTCGCCGCGCAGTTGCCGCCCGCATCGGCCGCGATATCGACAATAACGCTGCCGGGCCGCATCTGGGCAACCATCTCTTTGGTAACGATGGTCGGCGCCTTCCGGCCCATGACCAGCGCGGTGCAGATAATCACATCGTTCTTACCCACTGTTGTGGCCATCAGCGCGGCTTGCTTCTGCCGGAATGCCTCGCTCATCTCGCGAGCATAACCGCCCGCGGTTTGGGCGCTCGCCATCTCTTCGTCTTCGACGCCGACGAAACTGGCCCCGAGCGACTTGATCTCCTCCTTGGCGGCCGGGCGCACGTCGGTTGCAGAGACAATCCCGCCTAGGCGCCGCGCGGTGGCGATCGCTTGCAGGCCGGCCACACCCGCCCCTATCACAAATACGCGAGCCGGAGGTACCGTGCCAGCAGCCGTCATCATCATAGGAAAGCCACGGTCGAAAGCCCTGGCCGCTTCGATCACGGCCCGATAACCAGCCAGATTGGCTTGGCTGGACAAGACGTCCATCGATTGCGCGCGGGTGATCCGCGGCAGCAGCTCCATGGCGGCGACATCGACACCTGCCTCGGCGAGCTGGTTGAGCATGCCCGGATCCGAATACGCGCCGGCAATGCACACCAGCAGCGCCCCCCGCGGAATTTGGGTCCGCTCGGTGGCCTCGGGCATTTGTACCGCGAAAACAATATTCGCCCCGGAAACCGCGGCGCCAGCATTGGGCGCAATCTCTGCCCCGGCCGCGGCAAATTCCTGGTCTGGAATTGAGGCCTGGGCGCCGGCGCCCGTTTCAACTGCGACCGTCAACCCGAGCCCCACGAGTTTCTTCACCGTTTCCGGTGTGGCCGCCACGCGCGTTTCACCCTCGCGTCGCTCTTTCAGAACCGCTAGCCGCATCCCTTCAATCCCTTATTTTATGAGGCCGCCCGGCCAGAAACGCCGCCGAAATTCCAGCTCTCCAGATTGCGCAAGGCGCCCGGCTCGCGCAAGGGGTGGCGTCCGGCAACCGGCTCGGCTTACTAGGCGGACCACGGTGCCGGCTAGCGATCCTGGCGCAAACGATCAAGCAGCACGGGGCGAAGGCGGAAGGAGCGCAGTGCGGAGCTGAACCAGATTGTAAGCAGCCGAACCTCGCACCCGCCGCTTCATGACGGCAGCATAATAACATGGGCCGCCCAGCCCGGCTACTCCGACCGGGGCCGGATCAATCCGATGGCGGCACGCCAGCGCGACGCAACGCCTCGGCCTGGCGCTGTTCCAGCCGGTCCGAATCGAAACCGGCAATCAGCTCCTGAAACAGGCGCGACCAATTCAGCCGAGCGCCGAGCCGGAGGAACACCCCGCCGAGGCCGATCGCAGACCGGTCCATCAACACAAATTCTCGCGGCGGCCGCACCCCGCCGGTACGCTTCAATCCGGCATGCACTCGGGCCGCGACTCTCTGTCCGTATTGTGGGTCGTCGCTCTCCTGGATCGGGCGCTCCCGGTCCTGGATCAGAGGCTCGTAAAGGAACCGCGCCCATTGATTAAGCACCTCAGTCGTCTCGCGAGTCAGGTTCGTGAATCCCCAGATCTCATAGGCGTGATGCGCAAGCTCGTCGTTATGATCGCGGATTGCATGATAGAGATCGATCACTCCGCGCACGAATTTCGCCCGGAAGACACGGATGGCGCCGTAATCGAGCAGGTTCACGCTGCCGTCGGGCCGCATCTGATAATTTCCGAGATGAGGATCGCCATGGATCACGCCATAGCCATAGAATGGCACATACCAGGCACGGAACAACGCCCGGGCTATGGCATTCCGCTCCGCCTGCGCGGGTCCTCTTCAAGACGCGCTAGCAGCGGCCGTCCATCGAGCCAGGTCATGGTGAGCAGGCGCTTGGTGCAATAGCCGGCGATGGGCGTCGGCACGTGCACTTCTGGATCATTGGCAAGCATGATGCCGTAAAGCCGCATCTGCGCGGCCTCGCGCTCATAATCCAGTTCTTCGCGCAGCCGCGTCGCGAGTTCCTTGTAGACCTCCTCATGGTCGATGGCATTGTCCATCCTGTGGTAGATCGCCATCGCCAGCCGGAGCTGCCGGAGGTCTGCCTCGACCACACTCGGCATGTCGGGATATTGCAGTTTGCACGCGACGGCCGTGCCGTCGGGCAAGGTCGCACGGTGGACCTGACCTAAGCTGGCCGCCGCGGCGGCCTCGTGGCCGAATGCGGCAAAGCGCTTCTGCCAATCGGGACCGAGCTCATTCGCCATGCGGCGGCGCACGAAGTTCCAGCCCATCGGTGGCGCGTTGGACTGCAACTCCGCAAGCTCAGCCGCATATTCGGCAGGCAGCGCATCGGGAACCGTGGAAAGAAACTGCGCCACCTTCATCAGCGGGCCCTTGAGCCCGCCAATCACGGTCTTCAGGTCCTCCGCATGGGCCGCGCGGTCGGTTTGAATGCCGAACACGCGCTGCCCTGCCATCCGGGCGGCGATGCCGCCAACGGCCCCCGAGGTGCGCGCGAACCGGCGCAACTCGCCAAACAAGCTGCTGCCGGTATTCTCCGTTTGTGCCATTAGGCGGTTCGCTCCAATTCGTCGATGAACCCGGCCACCACGTCCAAACCTTTTTTCCAAAATGAAGGGTCCGACGCATCAAGCCCGAATGGCGCCAACAGCTCCTTATGCCGCAGGGTTCCCCCCGCCCGGAGTAAACTCAGGTACTTCTGCTCGAATCCAGGATGGCCCGATTGGTACACGGAATAAAGGGCATTGACTAGGCAGTCCCCGAACGCATAGGCGTAAACGTAGAAGGGCGTGTGGATGAAATGCGGCACATAGGCCCAGAACACGTCGTAGTCCGGGGTGAACTCAAAGGCGGGC
>JAFAHH010000512.1 GCA_019237355.1 Acetobacteraceae bacterium
CAACGCACCACGGCAAGAACTCCGGATACTTCGCAATATCGGCCACGAGATCGAATAGCTGCTCGGGCCGGTAAGGAAGGATCTGCCGCTCAGCATGCGTAGGCATGGCTAAGCTCTCTGCCCGCTATGCCGGGCGCGATACAAGGCGTAGCGGGCAGCACGCAAGGCAGCGAAATCCGCATCGGCATGATAGGAACTGCGCGTCAGCGGCGTCGCCGAGACCATCAAGAAACCCTTGCCCCGGGCTAGAGCCGCATATTCTCCGAACTCCTCAGGGGTTACGAACCGTGCAACCGCGGCATGTTTGACAGTCGGCTGCAAGTACTGGCCCAGTGTGACGAAATCCACGTCGGCGATGCGGAGATCATCCATCACCTGCATGATCTCTTGCTTGGACTCTCCAAGCCCCACCATCAGCCCGCTCTTGGTGAAAATAGTTGGAGCGAGCGCCTTAACCTGATCAAGAAGTCGCAGCGATTGGTAATAGCGCGCGCCGGGGCGGATCGAAGGGTAAAGTCTTGGCACCGTTTCCAGATTATGATTGAACACATCCGGATGTGCCGTGGCGATCGTCTCTGCGCCCCCGGACTTGCGGAGGAAATCGGGGGTCAGCACCTCGATCGTCGTCTCCGGCGCGGCTTCGCGGATCGCCGCGATCACTGTGGCGAAGTGGCCCGCACCCCCGTCTGGCAAATCATCGCGGTCGACCGAGGTCACCACCACGTGCTTCAAGCCAAGCCGCGCGACCGCGTCCGCGACCCGGCGGGGTTCGTCCCGATCCAACTCGCCCGGCTGGCCCGTGCGAACATTACAGAAGCTACACGCACGGGTGCAGATATCGCCCATGATCATCATCGTCGCGTGCCGCTGCGACCAGCATTCCCCGATATTCGGGCACGCGGCTTCCTCGCATACCGTGACCAAGCTATTAGCGCGCATCAGGGCGCGCGTTTCCTGGTAAACGGGGCCGGAAGGCGCCTTGACCCGTATCCAAGCGGGCTTGCGCTGGATCGGATTATCGGGCCGGTGCGCCTTTTCCGGGTGCCGTAGAACCTGAATACCACCGATCCGATGATCAACAAGGACGCGCGTTGACATAACACCCCAAGAAGTGAATGGGCCGCCTACAGGTGGATGGCACGCCGATACGCGTCAAGCACCGCTTCGTGCATTGTTTCGCTGATCGTCGGATGCGGAAAGATGGTTTGCATCAGCTCGGCCTCGGTGCTCTCTAGCGTGCGCGCGATGGTAAATCCCTGGATCATTTCGGTTACCTCGGCGCCAACCATGTGCGCGCCGAGCAATTCGCCGGTGCGGGCGTCGAACACTGTTTTGACCATCCCTTCCGGCTCGCCCATCGCGATTGCCTTTCCATTACCGATGAAAGGGAAATGGCCGGTCTTGATCTCCCGCCCGGACGCCCGCGCCCGCGCCTCCGTAAACCCGATGGATGCTATTTGTGGACGTGAGTACGTGCATGCTGGAACGTTGCTGGTATCGAGCGGGCGCACATCGTTCGAGCCAGCAATCTTTTCCACACACACCACACCCTCGTGGCTGGCTTTGTGCGCAAGCCATGGCGGGCCGGCTAGGTCGCCGATCGCGTAAACCCCGGGCTCCCCGGTGCGGCTGAATTCATCCACCACCACATGGGTGCGCTCCACTTGTACTCCCGTGCCATCAAGGCCGATATCCTCGACATTGCCCACAATGCCGACGGCAGAGATAATGCGGTCGGCGGTTATCTCCTGCTCCCGGCCTTGCGATTCAATGATCGCGGTGATGTCGCCCGTATTCTTTTTTACCGATTTCATCGCCGCGCCAGTCAGGATCCGCATCCCCTGCTTTTCAAATGCTGTATGGGCGAACGCGGAAATTTCCTCGTCCTCTGCTGGGAGTATGCGATCGATCAGCTCAACGACAGTTACATCCGCGCCCATATCGCGATAGAAGCTGGCAAATTCTATTCCAATCGCACCCGAGCCGATCACCAGCAAGGATTTCGGCATGCAAGGCGGCACCATGGCTTGTTTGTAGGTCCAGATCAGCTTGCCGTCAGCTTCAATCCTGGGCAATTCGCGCGCCCGCGCGCCGGTGGCTAGCACGATGTGGGGTGAATGCAACGTCGCAGCCGGCTTACCCTGGTTCTCGACCGATAGGGTCTGCTTGCTCGCAAGCCGGCCGTGGCCATCAATCACCGTGACCTTGTTTTTCCTAAGCAAATGCGCAACGCCCGCCGAAAGCTGCTTCGCTACGGCCCGCGAGCCCTGCACCACCTTCTCGAGATCGAACCTCGGATTATCGGCGGCGAAACCAAAATCCCCGAGCCGGTGAAGCAGATGGTTGATCTCGGACGTGCGCAGTAAAGCCTTGGTAGGTATGCAACCCCAATTGAGGCAGATCCCTCCTAAATGCTCGCGCTCCACCACCGCGGTTTTCATGCCGAGCTGGGCAGCCCGGATCGCGGCGACATAGCCGCCGGGTCCACCCCCCACGACGATCAGATCGAAGTTTTTCTCCGCCATGCGCTACAGCATCAGGCTGAGCGGATCTTCCACGATCCGCTTGAAGGCCCTGAGCCACTCGGCCCCAAGCGCGCCATCCACCACCCGGTGATCAACGGAAAGGGTGCAGGTCATCAAGGTGGCGACCTGGATTTGCCCATCCTTGACCACCGGGCGCTGCTGCCCAGCCGCCACCGCCAGGATCGCAGCCTGGGGCGGGTTGATGATCGCGGCAAATTCACTCACTCCGTACATGCCCATATTGGAGATGGAAAACCCGCCGCCCTGATACTCCTCTGGCTTCAGCTTCCCGTGCTTCGCTTTGTCGATCAGCTCCTTCATTTCGTTGCTGATCGCCGCCAATCCCTTTTGGTCAGCATCCCGAATGATGGGGGTAATCAGGCCATCTGGGATTGCAACGGCCACGCTTATGTCGACGTTTCCGTAAAGCGCGATGCCTTCCTCTGTGAACGATGCATTTACTTCCGGCACCCGGCGAAGCGCAATCGCCGCCGCCTTGATCAACATATCGTTGACTGAGAGCTTGAACGCCCCCGGTCCCTGCTCCGCCGACCTCGCATTCAGCTCGCTCCGCAGCATTAGCAGCGGATCCAGCGCGACCTCGACGGATACGTAGAAATGCGGAATCTCCCGCTTGGCGTCGGTCAGTCGGCGCGCAATCACCCGGCGCATGGCGCTATGCGGCACCAGCCGATGGGGCGCGGCAATTGGGGCCGTAGGCCGGGCGGCACCCGGCGGGCGCTGCGGGGGAAACGCTTCCGCTCGCTGGGCCGCAGGCCTTTCAGCGGTCCCTTTCTGGGCTGCTTCGATATCCGCCTTCACGATACGGCCATTCGGACCGCTGCCCTTTAGCGCGGAAAGGTCAATCCCGGCCTGCTTGGCCATCCGCCGTGCCAACGGCGAGGCGAAGATACGGTCCTGCCCGTCGGCGTGCGCATCCGGCTGGGATGGCGGGACGGCGGCACTCTCCTGGGGGG
>JAFAHH010000628.1 GCA_019237355.1 Acetobacteraceae bacterium
GGCGGATTGGGGCGGGGCGGCATCCGACACCAGTCGGGTAACCGCGACATAGCCCGAAGCACTTGGGCAGCAGAGCCGATGTTGGTTAATCAACGCGTTGATAAGAGGGTCACGGTGGCCAGCAGAATAGATCCGGTGATCTCGCCAAGTCGCGACGCACTTGTTGGCGACACCTTTGGTTCGCGACTGTCGCTTTCGTCTTTGCGATCATAACGGGAATTGTGCGGTCAGCCGTATCCCGCGAATTACGGGGTACCGCAACGGTCCTGCTCGCCTTAACCAGTCAGCAGCGTATCACCGGGCCGCGGCTGCACGAGGCCGGAAGGCTCTTGGCGGAAGCGACGACGCTCTCAGTTGAAAGAACATCTTAAACCCGCGATCACGTGCCATGAACAGATCGCGGTGAAAGTCAAGATCGCAGCTGCGCCCGATACGGATGCGGCTTCGCCAAGGGGCAGAACCGCCACGCTTCCAAAAGAAACCCCCGGATAATGGCCGGTAATCCGGGGGTCTCGACCAGAGAAGGACCGGGTTTACCCCGGTCTGGGCACGGATGATTACTCTAACCCGCGCCTGGGATGAGCAACGCCGCATGTTCAGTTAACGCCGGTAGGGTTCAGCATAAGCCCGATGTTTGTCACAGAGGAGGCCAATCCGCCGGGCTCGTGGTCATCTCGCCGCATGAAGCGAGCATAGCCCATCCCAAAGCGACCAATGCCATCCGCTAAACCAGGCGCCGCGGGCCGCGGATTCAGCAAACCCACCACAGGCGAGAAGACGAGCCTCCCCCTTGATGCAGGCTGTGCCTGCATCAAGGGGGCACGCGTCTCAGAAACCCGCCACCGGGATGGCTCCAGGATCGGCGGCGGAGTAACCTGCGGCCGTCGGCATCCACCCACGAGAGCGAGCCCGACGACAAACTGGGTGGGGCCGCCCCGGGGGGTACGTGCGATGGAGCGAAATCTGGAAGGATTCGCGGCCGCGTGTGCATTGTGGCCGGCGCTCGCCGCCCCGGTCGCACAGGCGCAAAAATCGGGCGGTGTTCTGATCATGTCGCATTTCGACAGCCCGGCCTCGATGTCGATGCTGGAGGAGGCGACGGGCGCGGTCAACCGGCCAATGATGGGCGTCTTCAACAACCTGGTCATCTAGGACCAGCACGTGCCGCAAAACAGCATGGCATCGATTGTTCCGGACCTGGCCATTGGTTGGTCGTGGAACGAGGACGGGACCGAGCTAACCATGCCGTTGCGCCAAGGCGTCAGATGGCACGACGGCAAACCATTTACCGCCAAAGACGTCCAATGCACCTGGGACCTGTTGGCCTCCGGCTGGTCGCCGGTCTACCCGTGTCACGTCTCGCCGCGCGACTTGCGCGCACATCCGATCGGCACCGGCCCGTTCAAATTCGTCGAATTCCGGCCGAACGAGCGAATCCGCGTCGCTCGCAACCCCGAGTATTGGAAACCGGGCCGGCCCTATCTCGACGGCATCGAGTGGCCGATCGTTCCGAGCTTGGCGACGCGCATCCTGGGGTTCGTCGCCGGCAGTTTCGACCAGGTCTTCGGCGTGACAATCCCGCCGTTGCAAGGTCTTAAGCGCCAGGTGCCGCAGGCGGTCTGCGACGTGTTTCCGGCCAACCTGCCGCGCACTCTGCTCGTCAACCGTACCGCGCCCCCGTTCGACAATCCCGAGCTACAGCGGGCGATGGCGCTCAGCTTGGATCATCAAGCTTAATCGACATCATAACGTTGGGACAGGGTGACATTGGCGGGGCGATGCAGCCGCCGCCGGAAGGCGTCTGGGGGATGCCTCGGGAGATGCTCAGAACTTTGCCGGGCTACGATCCCAACGTGACGAAAAACCGGGCGCGGGGACGCAGCATCATGGAGAAGCTCGGCTACAGCCCCGACAAGCCCTTGGCGATCAAAGTCTCCGCACGCAACATCGCGCCGACCCGCGACCCGGCCGTGCTGCTGATTGGCCAATTGAAGGAGATCTATATCGACGGCGAACTTAAGATGGTCGACACCACCAATTGGTTTCCAAAGGTCCTGCGCAAGGACTTCACGGTCGGCATGCTGGTCAGCGAGAACGGGCTCGACGACCCGGATCAGAATTTCTACGAGAACTATGCCTGCGGCGCCGCACGCAACTATGGAGGATACTGTGATTATGAGGTCGATGCGCTGATCGACCGGCAATCGGTGGAGAGCGACCCGGAGAAGCGGCGGCAGTTGGTATGGGATATCGAACGGAAGCTGATCGAGGACGACGTCCGGCCGGTCCTCTTTCACCCGCGCGCCGCGGTTTGCAACCAGCCCTGGGTGAAGGGGATGACGCAGATGGTCAACGGCATCTACAACGGGTCGCGCTTCGAGGACGTTTGGCTGGATAAGTAAATGGCGGTGGTTTGCGCAGCTTCGCGGCGCCGCAATCCTGCCAGAGGCTTCGGGCAGCTGCCGGGTTCTGGTAAAGCGACCAATCATCTCCCTCCCCCGCGAGCGGGGGGGCGGGAGGGTGGGTCGATGCGCGGCGAACCTTCGCTGACAAAGGCAGTCAATATTTGCGTCGGGGCATGACCGACGCAAAACGCGCGCTGTAGTGAGACCTTCGTTGTGATCAGCTTGGGCGGCCGGTTCCGGCGACAACATCCGATCCCGCCACACATTGTGGATTTCGCGCGTCGACACAAAAAACTCATTGTCGAGGTGGACGGCAGACAACACGCCGACAGTCGCAATCGAGAGTGCGACGCGTACCTGCAACGGCAAGGCTGGAGTACAGGTACCCGTAAAAGTTCACTCTAGTCTAGCGAGGATACCGTCGAGATTTTTCTCGAAGCCGACTTTGAAGCGCCGCAAAGGTGGCCGATCTGCTGTCACCGGCTGTCGTGTCTTGGCGCAAAACCTTACCGTTCAGCATCCTGACTCGAACCAAGCAGCAATCCCGGCGGCAGAGACTCGCCATACAGCGTGCTGCGCTCTGCGCGCCCGACAGGGGTAAATGCCTTGATACTGCCGGTACGCGCCGGGGCGACACCCGCTCTCTCCAGTTTCGTGGCGATCTGGTTGCGCAGCGACTTTGGGACATCCAGGCTTCGGTCGCCGACGACACGGGCTGCCCGCAAGAACAGCATGTGCAATTCCAGCAGCTCTGCTTCAGCCCA
>JAFAHH010000659.1 GCA_019237355.1 Acetobacteraceae bacterium
CGGCGCAAGACGCGGTCTCGTCCCTCATAGCCGCGTTTGGCGTCTTTGCCGCGGGTTTTCTGATGCGCCCATTGGGAAGTCTGCTCTTCGGCCATATCGGGGACAAGATGGGCCGCAAGATGGCGCTCACGGCATCAGTCGCGCTGATGGCAATCCCGACCTTTCTGATCGGAGCTCTTCCGAGCTATCAGCAGATCGGGGTGACGGCCGCGGTGTTGCTCGTGGTGATGCGGCTGCTTCAAGGACTTTCGGTAGGCGGAGAATATACGATCTCTTCGATATTTCTTGTCGAGCGTTCAGCGGCCGGCCGTCGCGGATTGTCCGGAAGTTTTGCTGAGGTTGGCGCCTGCAGCGGCATTCTGCTGGGATCGGCCCTCGGCGCATTAGTGACGACCGTGCTCGACCGGGCGGCAGTTGACAGCTGGGGCTGGCGCATCCCGTTTCTCTTCGGTATCACGGTCGGCATCGTCGGCCTTTACATCCGTCGACATACAATCGAGGAGAGTGCGCCACAAGGTAGGCAGCGCATAACTGCTTCGCCGGTAAGCGAGGCGTTCACCGAATGGCGCACAATTGTGCGCCTGATCGGACTGGGTGCCGTTGGCGCGGTCGGCTTCTACATGTGCTTTGTTTATGTAACCACTTATCTGCGGCAAATCGACCACATCGCCCAATCGACGGCGCTCGACATCAATACGATTTCGATGCTTGTGCTGTTGCTGCTATTGGCGCCGGTCGGCGCACTGTCCGATCGATTTGGTCGGAAGCCGGTTTTGCTTATCGCGACGGGCGGGATGTTGATGCTCGCATGGCCGCTATTCTGGATGCTGCATCACAGTGCGCCGTTCGTAATCCTTCTCGGGCAGCTCGGGTTTGCCGTTCTGAGCGCCTGTTTCTGGGGCACCATTCCAGTCACGATGGTCGAGCTGGTGCCCGCGCGAGTGCGCTGCACTGTGCTGTCACTCGGCTACAACACGGGCATGGCGATCCTTGGCGGGCTGACGCCAATGGTCGCCGTGTACACGATCAAGCGGAGCCAATACGATCTTTCTCCGGCCTTCCTGCTGATGGCAGCGGCTGCGGTATCCGTTGTCGTGGTCATCGGTCTGAGGGAGACCTACAAAATCCCGCTGCCCGGCATTGCCGCGGCGCCGGCTGAAGCTGCTTGAGCGCTCCTCCTGTTCATGCGCTGAAAATCACCCAAAGCTTGTCATCTGCACGTTGAGGCGCCGAGAATCCCTGGGTTACCGCTGCGGGCCAAACCGGATCGTCAGCGGGCGTTCCGGTCGCGGCGGCTCTGGAAGATGCCAAAGCCGAAAAGAGCCGCGCTGAGCAGGGTCACGGATGCCGGTTCGGGGACGGGCGATGGGCTCAAGGACCGCCGGTGTGTCGATTGCGCCGGTACAGGTGATCTCTAATGAAAGGTGCGTCTGCGTGCACACGATCGTCATAACGGCGGATTGTTCCAACGTGTACTGAGAGGTGCTGTCTCGTGCGAAGATGCCCAGGAAGACTAACGTCACGGAGCCGTCTTGAACAGAAGTCGTGCCCTAAATTGGGGTGTAAAGACAAATGGGAAGTCAAAGCCGACGCTTAGGGTCTCGGCGGGAGCGTTGGGAGGCGCGATAATTGTTTCCGCCGTAACGGTTTGGCTGATCGTGGTCGGCGGAGCATTGACATTGGCGATCGGTAAACTCGGGTTACTGAGTAACACTTCGCTGCCGGCTAACAGAAATCCGGGCGCATGGGCCGCGGTGCAGCCGTTGAGCGGAAAGCGACAAAAATTGTTCGGCTGCGCCTCGAACGGGTCGATGAACGAGGTGATCCTCGCTCCCGACGAGGCGCTATTGCCGAGGAAAAGTGTCCCGGTGGGGCCAAAATGGTCTGAGCTGTTCGGCCCGGGGAAACTGAAACTGAACGATCCATTGGGGGGCACATACGCGGCGTTGGCCGGCAATCTAATTGCTTCGCCGCTCAGCATAGCTCCTAATCCAGCCGCTAGGATAAGTCCGGTTCTTCTCATTTGTCTCCTGCAAAGACCTTGAGCGCACTTCGGCAATTATCGTGCCACAGGCGCAGCCCCTTCATCAATGGCTTGAGGTTAAAGGGCACGACGCTATTGTAAAAGAAACCCGCCGTGCCGGAGCGGGCCCACCCCTCGACGTATAAGAATATCCAACGCTTGGTCGGCTCGTGCTGCGGTAGGGCGGCTGCAGGGCTACTTTCGGTTTCTTTAC
>JAFAHH010000805.1 GCA_019237355.1 Acetobacteraceae bacterium
CAGCCTGCTAAACGGCACCCTTTTTCAAAAGTACCGCTGGGATAGTCTTCAGCAGGATGGCGATGTCATGCCATAATGTCCAGTTCCGGACATACCATACATCAAGCTTCACCCGGTCTTCGTAGCTGGTGTTACTGCGCCCGCTTACTTGCCAAAGCCCGGTGATCCCCGGCTTGGCTTCGTAATAATAGGCGATGTTGTCGCCATAGCGCGGAATTTCGGCGTCAACAATCGGCCTTGGGCCGACCAGGCTCATTTCTCCGCGCAGGACGTTGAGGAGTTGGGGCAATTCATCAAGGCTCGTCTGGCGTAAGAACATGCCGATCCGTGTTATACGCGGATCATCACGGAGTTTATGCGCGCTGTGCCACTCGGCCCGTGCGCGGGGATCGGTGGACAGGATGCGCTGTAATGCCGCATCGGCGTCGGGGACCATCGTTCGGAATTTGAGGCAACGGAACTTCTGGCCATTGGCGCCGATCCGCGTGTGGCCGAACAGGGCTGGCCCACCATCGGAACGTATCATCCATGCAAGGACGAGGAAGAGCGGCGCGAGCAAGACGAGGGCGGCAGCGGCCAGGATCTGGTCGAAGACTGACTTGATGAAACGGCTCAGCGGCCGAGCCAAGTTGTTTCTGCAAACCAGCAGCACCACATCATGGCTAAAAAAGTACTGATTTCTAAATCCCGTGACTGGCAGGCCGTCGAGTGCCGGGACGAGCGCGAACGGCACTTGGTTGCGCGCTAGAGACAGCACAACGGCTCGCTCGGTCTCAGGGTATCCTGCACCGACGCCGACGACGACGAACTCGGCACCATACTCCGATAGGATGCCCGGCCAAGGGTCGGCGAATTGCTTCACCGAAATTGCCTCAAGCGGGATGATGCCCGCGAGATCGTATCCGAGGCCTGGTTCAGACAATAGGGCGGCGCGGGCGCTGCTGATGGCGGAGCGTTCGCCGACCATAAGGGTCCTGAGGGTCCACAGCCCGCAAGCCCGCAGGGCGCATCGGGCGGTTTGCCGCGTGAGCAGGATGCAAGGTGCGAAGACGAGCCAGCGCGCGACCCCCTCGAAGACAAAGGTCAGCCCATATACCGCGACCCGGATGAAGCAATCGCAGAGAAAGGCGATGAATACACCCGTAACCACGCCATGTAGTTCGGTCCAGAAAGGGATGCGGTTCGTGTAGTGCCCCCGCGAGCCAAAATGGGTAAGCAGCACTGTCAACACGAGCAACGTCGCCCAGCCCGGCCAGTTAACGCCGGTGCTGACGATCTGCTGATAGGCGCGCTCGAGCGGGGAGAGTCGAACCGCCATGTGCATCACGAAGGCCGTACAAGTAGCGAGAACAAAAGCCGATACATCAGCCGTGATTAAAATCAAAGCGCGCAGAGAAGCGGCCCGCGCCGCTAATACGCGCGGGCGCCCCTCGATCAGTATATCGCTACGGTTCATTTAGGGGATTCGCCACATACGTTTGCGCATCGTAATTTTTCCTTGAGATCGTAATAAGAGGACAACAACCGAGACTAAGGATTATTGCGGCGATATCTTGACGATCAAGCGGAGTCGGAGCAAACGAGATTTTCGTGACAGAAAAAGTTCATCTCTGAATGCCGGGCTGGCTCATCCCGATTGCTGGTTGTGTATCATGTATATCTTGCAACCAAACCGCTAGATTCGAACGGTTTCTGAGATCCGGGAGCCCTTGGGCTGGACACAATCCCCACGCTCCGATCCCCTATGGCGCTCGCGCGATGGTGACCCGGTCGCGGAGAGGCTCCCGCTGCCTGCAGGAGAGCCGCCGCGTGCTGCGGGATGTAATCTAACACACCCGGTGCGCCGGGCGGATTTTACCAGAGCAGGATGAGTTCAGATGAAGCCATCGCATCTAAGACCTTGATTTTCAGAGCGCGATTCAGGCTTCCTAGCGATTCCGTCACAGGCCGCGCCCTTTAGGAACGCGATCACGCCGCCGGCATGGCTTGGGACAAGCGTCCGCCGATCCGCACCGGCTCGATGCGCCGGGCAAGCCCGGTCGCGTCATCCGTCTCAACAAAAACGCCGCAAACCGTGGACTCGCCTTCCGCCGGATGGAGCCGCTCCCCTGGCATCTTGCGCCAGAACCGCGTCACCGCGTTTTGCTTCGACATGCCGATGACGCTGTCGTAGTCGCCGCACATCCCCACGTCCGAAATAAAAGCCGTGCCGCCGGCCAGCAATTGGTGATCCGCCGAAGGACAATGGGTGTGCGTGCCGACAATCAACGACATTTGTGAATCGAACGAATGCGCATACGCCATTTTTTCGCTTGTCGCCTCGGCATGGAAATCGGTGATGATCGCATGCACGGTGGATCCGAGCCGGTGCCGGCTCAGTACCTCGGCCGTGCCGCGGAACGGGCAATCCAGGGCCTCCATGAACAGCCGGCCCATTGCGTTCAGCACCAAGGCGCGTCGCCCGCCGGGCACATCCACCACCACCGACCCAGCCCCCGGCGTCCCCGGTGGGTAGTTCAGTGGCCGAATAAGGCGCGGCGTATCGGCAATGTAGGCGATCAGTTCCTTACGGTCCCAGGCATGGTTGCCAAGGGTAAGCACATCGGCGCCGGCTTCGAATAGCGCCCGCGCCATGTCCGGGGCACAGCCAAACCCGTGGGAGGCGTTCTCGACATTCACGACCGCCAAATCAACCGATAGCTCCGCGCGCAAGCACGGCAAAGCGGCCGCGGTCGCTTCACGCCCGGTTCGGCCCACGACATCACCGAGAAAAAGAATTCGCATCCAAGCTCCTGCACCGGATTACGCCCCGTTCGGTCGCAATCGCATCCAGCGCTATGTCGTGCGGGCCAGCGGGTACTTCATCCATCTCCTGTGCCGCAAATGCGCAACCTAGGGTATAGGCTCCCGGCAACCCGGCCAGGGTTCGATCATAATACCCAGCGCCGTAGCCCAGCCGATGGCCCCTACGGTCGAAGGCCAGCAAGGGCACGAGCAGGTAATCCGGCTTCAGTTCCGGTCCGGTTGGACGAAAGGTGCCGAAACGCTCGGCGAGGAGGACGTCGCCGGGTCGCCATACTCGGAAGGTGAGCGGCCGGCCCCGTGCGGGCGTGACCGGGAGCACGACGACATGGCCGCGATCGATCAGACGGTGCAAAAGGGGTTCGACATCGATCTCATCCCGATGCGGCAGGAACCCCGCCACCACCGCTCGGTCTGGCGGCGGTGCTTCGGCCAGCACATGCTTGGCAAGCAGGGCGCCTAGAGCGGGATCTGACCCTGCCCGCTGCGCTGCCGCCCAAGCCCGGGCAACCCGCTTGGCCTCCCGCAGATCATCCGAGGTATGCGGAGCCGCCATGGCCGTTGGCTGTATCACCCTCCCGAAGCCTGCGTGTGCAGGTGGGCGCCAGTTACCATGACCAGGGCCATGGCAGTGCCAGCTCCCAAGAGGATGCTTACTGGCCCCGGGGATGAATAACCTGACGCACCGGGCAGCTCCTGCATCTTACTTAGTTATGCTCCAACCCGGCGGCAATCTCCTCGGCACGATTAGCGAGTGCCAGCAGGCGATTGGCAATTTCGGGATCGGCGCGCGCGGTTTTGACCCGCGCCTGGGCAATTTCTGCCCGGGCGAGCTGGGCCCTCGTTTGGTTTAGTTCGGCCCGAAGGTCGTGCAGCTCGTCGGCCATTGTAAGCGCGGTCAGCGCGAGCAGCCGAGCCTCGCCGCTCTGGCCGACCACCGCTTTGACCTTATCGATTCGCGCATCGACTTCTGCTGCCATGGCTTGCAGGTGCATCTCCTGGCCATCCTCGCAGCCGACCGTATGCGGATACCCATTGAGCCTGACGGTCAGTAGGGCCATCAAAATCTCCTCACCAGTAGGGCCTATGCAACCTCGTCCAACGCTTGCCGCAAGTCAGCGATAAGCGAATCGAGGCGGGCTGCAATCTCGGCCGTGTTGACCGGGGTCTGAGCCGCATCGGAGGCGTGCGCCTGCCCAGCCGCTCGATCCCGGGCGACGCGGGCGATCCGCTCCAGGGCAGCCTCGAGGCGCTCAGCTGCCGCAACAGGGTCGTCGCGTGCCGGAGCCTCTCGCGCCGCATTCTCGCCAGGCTGCAAACCGAATCCCCTTTACGATCCCGCTTGAACAAAAAGCCTGTAGCGATTTGATGGTCAAGCATGACTCGGCATCCGGCCATTGTCGTGCATGGGCTGGCGGACGTCCAGCAGGCGCTGGCGGCGCGACGGCCGGTCACACTCCTGTCGGCGCCCGGCGCCGGCTTGTATGCCGGGTGCCTCTGGTGGCGTTCGTTAATCGCGCAGGCGCAGCAATTAGGGCCGCGTCTGGTTGCCGCCGATATACTCGATTGCGCCGATGCACCCGGCCGCGCACTTGAGGCTTTGCGGATCGGGCAGCGTATAATGGTGCTCGCGCCCGAGGCGCCCGGGCGCGATGCGGTTGCGGCGATCGCCTCCCTCTTAGGCGTTACATTGCTCGCGCAACGGCCTCCGGCGCTGGATCTTGCTCAGCCGGATGCGGCCAGAACGCTCGAGGACTGGCTGCGGGTGACAGGGCAGGGCGCGTGAGCTACGATTCGGCGAAGGATCACCTTCGGAGCGGCTCAAATGCGGATTACGCAACGCGTGAAGAAAATCCTGGATTGGTATGAGAGCGACAATCCAGGCACGAAGGCCAAGCTCGCCAGCATTCTCATGGAAGGGAAGCTCGGGGGCACGGGTAAGATGGTTATTCTTCCGGTCGACCAGGGGTTCGAGCACGGCCCCGCCCGGAGCTTTGCGCCCAACCCCCCCGCCTATGACCCGCAGTACCATTTCCAGCTCGCACTGGAGGCTGGCCTGAACGCGTACGCCGCACCCCTGGGTATGATCGAGGCGGGTGCGGCCAGCTATGCCGGGGCCATCCCGACAATCCTGAAATTGAACAGCAGCAACAGCCTGGCGACCACGAAGGACCAGGCCGTTACCGGCAGCGTTGCCGATGCGCTACGCCTTGGATGCGCGGCGATTGGCTTTACCATCTACCCCGGCAGCGAATACGCCTTCCAGCAGATGGAAGAGCTGCGGGAGCTGGCCGAAGAGGCAAAATCGGCTGGCCTTGCGGTCGTGGTTTGGAGTTACCCGCGCGGCCCTCATCTCGACAAGGCTGGGGAAACCGCGCTCGATATTTGCGCTTATGCCGCGCATATGGCCTGCTTGCTGGGTGCGCACATCATCAAAGTGAAGCCTCCAACCGCGCATATCAGCCTGGAGGCTGCGAAGAAAACCTACGAGACTGCGGATATCGACATATCCACCCTGGCCAAACGCGCGGAGCATGTCGTGCAATGTTGCTTTAATGGCAAGCGGCTGGTCGTGTTCTCGGGCGGCGAGGCAAAAAGCGACGAGAATGCGATATTCGAGGAGATCCGGCAGCTCCGGGACGGCGGCGGCAGCGGCAGCATTATCGGGCGCAATACCTTCCAGCGACCGAAGGAACAGGCGCTGGCGATGCTTTCAAAAATCATTGAAATCTATCAAGGCAAGGCTTGAATCAGGAGCTTTCCTCTGAAGCCGGCCGGTGCCGCCTTTATCTGGTAACGCCGCCGGCCTTTGATCCTACCACCTTTCGCGACACGCTTGCATCGGCGCTCGATGCTGGCGATGTCGCGGCTGTGCAGTTACGTCTGAAAGGGGCCGATGACGGCCCGCTTCGTCGGATCATCGATTTGCTCCGGCCTGCAGCCCAATCCCGCGGCGTCGCTTTCATTCTGAACGACCGGCCTGATCTGGCGGCCGAGACCGGGTGCGACGGCGCGCATGTCGGGCAGGATGATATGCCAGCCGGCCAGGCCCGCCGGGTCCTGGGGCCGGAGCTCACGTTGGGCGTCACCTGCCACAATAGCCGCGATCTGGCGATGCGGGCTGGTGAAGACGGGGCCGATTACGTCGCCTTCGGTGCCTTCTTCCCAACCACGACCAAAGAGGCCCCTACGCGCGCCGACCCCGAAATCCTCTCCTGGTGGTCCGAACTCTTGGAGTTGCCCTGCGTCGCAATCGGCGGGATTACGGCAGAAAACTGCGCGCCGCTGGTGCGGGCGGGCGCCGACTTCCTGGCCGTCATGGCAGGGGTTTGGAACCATCCTGACGGGGCGCCGGAAGGGGTGCGCGCGCTGAACCGGGCGATTGAACAGGCATAGCGGTTGCGTTT
>JAFAHH010000833.1 GCA_019237355.1 Acetobacteraceae bacterium
AAACGATGGCGTTCCCGCGGGTAGTGTTCGACTGGTCACCTCTTCCTCCCTTTGGCCGGTTTGCTATCCCTGATCGGTTGGCAGTTTAGGATGGCTCCGCTCAAAGTAACCGATCCGACGCCGTTTGAGCACCGGCGGGAAAAGAGATCAGCGGAATGGAGGCTACAATGCTCCCCGATGAGGATGGGATCCGGGAACTTACGGAGGGACCTTGGACGCCGGGCATCCGCTCGGAGCTGACTCGAGAGTTGCTGGCGCTGTCTTCGATTTTCCGAGGAGACAACGTCTTCAATGATCTAAAGCAGGCTCTCGAGATTCGCGATGCCACTGGATTGGCACTTGAGGAAGTAGCCGTTTTCCGGCCCGAACGACTTGCTCTGCATGAGGCATTGGTGCGGGTCACCGCAGATTATGAAGTACCAGACCCAGAGGACGCTAAGGTCAGTGACCTCGGCATAAATTTCCGGCGTATGGCGCAGACGATCCTTGCTCGGGTGATCGAGCCCAACGGAGCGGAGATCGGGCATCACTATAACCAGCTACGGTGCGCTCTTACCAGCTTCATCGAAAATGAATTGCGTTCCTGCTTTAGTCATCGGCCGAGCAATAGCCCGAAAGACTTGCCTCGATCTGGCCGAGGCTTCGGGCGCTGGTTTGGCAAACCGAACAGGTCTCAGCCGGAGCTGCAAGAGAATAGTTGGGATCGTGACGGACGAATTCTTCAGGAGTGGACTGATCGAGCATCCTCAAGCGATATAGATGTCCATGCGGCCGGGCTCCGCGCGCTCGTGCGGGCCGCCTCCGCGGTTCGGCTGAGGCATGGCCGGATCTTGGGGCAACACGCTTTCCTCGGCGGGCTGGCTGCAGACCTCGCCTGCAACGAGTTCGGCAGCCAGATGCTTGGCCGCCTGCTTGAGCCAAAAATCTGCGAAGTGGGGGAAACTGAAGGCTTTCAGCGGCTACGTGCGCAAGCACGGCCGGTTCTCATGGTCACCAAGGGGGCGTCCGCTTCGGGAAAGAGCACAATGCGCCCCCTGCAAAGGAAGCTTGCTGCGAAATTGGGGCTGCAATGGCAGGACTTCGCCCTTATCAGCCCCGATATTTGGCGCAAAGTCCTGCTCGGCTTCGGCTCTCTTGGGCCTTTGTACAAGTATGCTGGCATGCTTACGAGCCATGAAGTCGGGATTATTGACCGGAAGCTTGATGATTACCTTGTTCGCAAAGGGGAGCAGGGCATCATTTCCCACCTGCTCATCGACCGGTTCCGCTTCGACAGTTTTGCGCTTGATGCCAACGAGAATAAACGCCTGGTTTCGCGCTTTAGAAATCTCATGTGCTATTTCTTCATGGTCACGCCACCACACGAGACGGTTGAGCGGGCGTGGAAGCGTGGGCTGGAAATCGGCCGTTACAAGGCGATAGACGATTTGCTCGCGCACAATGTCGAGGCTTATACTGGCATGCAGAACATTCTGTTCGGGCGAATGCTTAACAGGAATCTTCGAGTTCACTTCGAGTTCCTGGACAACGATGTCCCGCGCGAGGAAGTGCCGCTCACCGTTGCATTTGGATGGAGCGGCGAGATGAACATTTTCGATGTGAAGCGTATGCTTGATATCTGCCGGTATCAGAAGATCAACATAAACGCACAGAATCGGTCGGAGGTCTACCCGGATGAACGGGGTGATGGCGCCAGAAAACAATTTGGAATTCTTGGCTTGCTGCGTGCGGCGATTTCCCGAATTGAACCTTGCTGAGCGGGAGAACGGCCAAATCTACGCCCGATTTGTAGCAGGGCGGCTTGAGTGGGTCGACCCCGATCCCCTTGGACGCGCCGTGACTGATGCAGACACAAGTATTGCCTTGCAGGCAATTGCCCCGGAGAGCTTGCGCGCCGCCGGCTCGCACCTGAAAAGGGCGCCCGAGTTCCTCGAGCCAAGCCGATTTCACACTCTTGGACGATGGGGATCAAACCATCCCCTGGCTGACAAATAAAAAGATTAGGGCCAGCAAGCCCAAAAGCACGGCGATGCCAAGGAACTCGGGAACCCGAAAAACTCGCATTTTCGCAAGCGAAATCTCCAGCCCGGCAACAGCCATCGAGAGGCCAATCAATTTTGCAGCCCACGCCGCGATGCCAATGATCCAATCGAGAAGGTGGAGGCCGGGTGGTGCGAAACCGAATGGCAAATAGATTGCCCCAAGCATGTTGAACCAAAGCAGCAGCTTGAGCGCCGCCGCTAAGTCAAGCAGCGCTAAATTCCGGCCGGAATATTCGAGCAGCATGGCCTCATGTACCATCGTAAGCTCAAGATGCGTGGCCGGATTGTCGACCGGAATGCGGCCGTTCTCCGCAATCGCGACCGCGGCAGTTGCGATCAGCGCCAAGCCAAGTGAGACCCGGAGCCTAGCTGAGTCGTCGCGCAGCAACTCCACAAGCAGGTCGAGATTGGTAGTGCCCGCAATAAAAGCAACCGTGAAGAAGACGAGCAGGAGCGCGGGTTCGGTGAAGGCCGCATAAGCCATCTCCCGGCTCGCCCCGATGCCGCCGAATGCTGTGCCGATGTCCATTCCCGCAAGCGCTAGGATGCAGCGCGCCCAGGTGAGCAATCCTGCGATTACGAGGAGGTCGGCTGCTGGCCCGGTAATCATCCCAAGCGCGAAAGAGGGAATGAGCAGTGCCGCGGCCGCGGTGGTCACGAAGATAACAACTGGAGCTCGCCGAAAAACAAAGGACGCGTTCTCTGCAAGGACCGGCTGTTTGCGCGCGAGGCGCATCAAATCGCGCCATGGCTGGAACGGGGATTGCCCAAACCTCCCCAGCAGTCGCGCTTTGGTCCAGCGGATCAGCCCGGTGACAAATGGGGCCGCAACGAGCACAAGGGCAATGTGAATGAATTGCGTGAGAAGACCTGAGGCGAGGATCATAGCGCTTCTAGCCAGGTAATCGCCACGAGAAACGCGACCAGCGCCGCGAACATAACAACCAAGGCTCGCCGGATCGTAAGATACTGCAACCGATCGGCTTGCCCGGAGAGCCAGGCCCGCACCTTCAGGACTGGGAAGAAAATCGCTGGCCAGGCTGGATCTTCGGAAGTGAGCGCAAGCGTTGCTGGCCGGGTGTCCCCCGGCTCGGGGATGTCGGCCTCTTCCTTGTAGCCCATGATGCGGGCGCCCAAGGTTCGAAGCAGGGGCTGGGAGAAAGATGCGCCGCTATACTGGGTGGCCGGGTCCCCGAAAGGGAGCCATGGCGGCGGCGGAGCGAAACCGCACTGCCAGGCGGCCGAGGTCCGAGAGCCTCCTACCGTCCACCGGCGCAGCACGAAGAAAAGGCCGGCCCCAACCAACCCCAATAAAAGCAGGAGCAGCGCTGGTGCATAGCCGGGTGTGCCGGCGACGGGGGCGACGCCAAGCCATCCGGCCCGGCCGGTTATTCCCGATCCGGTTAGGGCATGCAGTGCAGCCTGGGTGAGGGAAAGCGCGAGACCCGGCGCCAGGCCCAGAATGCCTGAAACCACGGCCAACCCAACAACGGCGCGGCGTGCGGGCCAGCCTGCTTCCTCCGCTGCCGAGCCACGCGGCGTTCGCGGCCGGCCGAGGAACGCCACTCCGATCATCCGTACCGATGCAGCGGCCGCGAGTGCGGCCGCAAGAGCCATGAGTGCCACGACCACCGCGATCAAAGATTGCAGGGCCAACCCGCCAACCCGGGGCGATGCGAAGGCGGTCTGAAACAAAAGCCATTCGCTGGCAAATCCCGAGGTTAGCGGCAGCCCAGCCGACGCGGCGCACCCGGCCAAAGCGCCCGCCGTGGTTACCGGCATTCGCTGCACCAATCCTCCGAGCCGCGCCAGCGCCCGTGATCCAGCACCATGTTGCACATTGCCGGCGACCAGAAAGAGCAATGACTTGAACACGCTATGGTTCAGCGCATGGAGCATGGCAGCCCCCAAAGCGAGGGCGGCCAGCGAAGCCAGATCCGCGCCCCGGGCCATTAGCGCCAGGCCCAATCCGATGGCAATGAACCCGACATGCTCGATGGTGCTGGCCGCCAGAACTGTTTTGATGTCGGCCTCAGTATTGGCGCGCAAGCCGCCCAGAACGGCCGAAGCCGCCCCCATAATGAGCAGCGGCACCCCCCACCAAACCGGCTGTGCCGGGCCACAAAGGTCGAACAATACCCGCACGATCACATAGAGCGCCACCTTGGTCATGGCGCCCGACATCAGCGCCGAGACATGGCTTGGGGCTACAGGATGTGCCAGCGGCAGCCAGACATGCAGCGGCACGAGCCCAGCCTTGGACCCGGCCCCGAGTAGAACCAAGGCCAGGGCCGCACTGGCCCGCCATCCCTCGGCAGGCACTAGCCGCATTGCTGCGAAGCGGAGGTCTCCCGCTGGAGCGAGGAGAGCGAAGGCGGGGATAAGGCAGGCGGCGCCAAACCCGGCCATGCCGATGTAGAGTATCGCGCAAGCGCGCGGCTCCGCGTCCTCATGCCGAGCCAGCACCATGGCCCAGGACGCGAGCGACATAAGTTCAAACCCAAGCACAAGCCCGAATGCATCGGCCGCGAGCAGGGTCAACGCCATTGCGGCAATAAACACCGGAAAGAAAGGCGCGGCACGCGCCTCCTCTGGAGAATAGAGATCGATCGCGTATAGGGCGCTCGCGGTTGCCGGAGCGAAAAGAATCAAAAGAAAGAAACCCGATAGCGGGTCGAGTTCGAGCGCAAGCTGCCCGCCGGGCGGTCCGATCGGCAGGATTATAAGTTCCGGCCCCGCCCGGACCAGCAGCCAGGCAAGCGCAGCCAGCGCCCCGATCGCCGAACATGCTCCGCACACGGCATTCAGAATGGCAGCCCGCTTCGGGAACACCGCCGCCACCGATCCAAGGGCTGCAAGCCCAGCCGTAACCAGGGTCAGCACTATCAGCATCGTATGCTGTGCCTCTCCGAAGCATCGCTGCGAGCAAGGCGAGTACTGCTTCGGATAGCCAGGGGACACAATAGCCTTGCCGGACACAATAGCCTGGCCGGCCCAGCGGGAGTGGCGCCGGTGGGAGGTGGTCTGGCATTCCTCCGGGAGTGGCAAACGGTACAGCAGGGTGAGGGGAGAACATGCCCGGCGTCGATCAGCAAGCGTTCATCGATCGCGGTCGGGAGCAGTGCCGTGCTTTTCAAGTATAGCCGCACTATTGGGCGC
>JAFAHH010000915.1 GCA_019237355.1 Acetobacteraceae bacterium
CCAGGAGTTTCGGTGAATACCCAGGCCGAGCTGGCCGTCGCCATTTATGCTTCCTGGCCAGAAGGCCTGGCTCACCCTCGTCTTCTGGCCAGCCGCGTGGCAAATGAGCTATGGGTACTCGCCGCTGCGTCTGACCGACAAGCTTACGCCCTGCCGCCCAGGATGTTGACGCCGAAAAATTAGGGAAGCCACATCCATCGGGCAACGCTTAATACCAACGTATGGCCCGCCCCGTCGGCAAGCAGTTTGGGCGATCAGATCTGACCAGTCTGCGTCAACGTATCCGGCCTCGGAGACCAGCTCCCGGCCAAGATGGAGATCCGCGCGCTCCGGTCCTCATAAGACTCACGGCGTCAAATTGCGCCATTGGTATAAGCAGGTTTCCGGAACGCCGGTCGACTGTCAGGCCATCTCGCTTCCACCACCAGCAGACATCAGCGGCCGACGGACACTCTGTGCCCGACGCCGGCCAAGCTCTCTTATGCCGTCGCGCGCGCTCCGGCATTGAACGCTTCGCCCCGACGCAGCACCGCCCACGCGATCCGTGCCATCTTGTTGGCCAACGCGACCACTCGGCGTTCTTGTGCGTTCGCTGCATCAGTCCGCGCAGCCAAGCGCCCAGCGGGGTCGCGCTGGCCGCCAGCATTGGCAGTGCTGATCGAGCGCCATGGATCAGCAGCTTGCGCAGGTATTTGTTGCCGCGTTTGGTGATCCCGACCAGACGCGACTTACCGCCGGTCGTCACCTGGCGCGGCACCAGGCCGAGCCACGCGGCAAGATCGCGCCCGTGCGCGAAGCGGCTCGCATTGCTGCGCCGAGAGATCCAGGGTTCTTGTAGGGGCAAGATACTCGGTTCTCACTTGCTCCATCAGAGGTAGGGGTCGGACCCAACCCACGGCGAGAGAATAGCTCCAGTACCACTGCGGTTCGTAAGACTTTGAAAATTTTTTGCAAAAAGCAACTCTAAGCGTCCATTCCCTGCGGAAATCCGTCCATTTGGCGAAAGCCTCGCGCGCACCAGTAGACCACCAGGCTCAAGCCGGTGCCAGTCCATTCTGTATCGGGATGCCGAAAACAGCCACCCATCGGTCGGCCGACCAGCTAGAAACCCCGCGTGTACCCGCGTTCGCGGGGTTCTGGCCTAGGCTAAGCCTCTCAGAATAGCCGGATCATTCCGACAACGGTATCGACCTCTCTCTATATGAAATCAGTAGCCTGGCCACTGGCCGGCCCCGCGAGATCCAACGAATTCTTGCAGCACACCTGTTTAATTCGCACCGATCCTCGGTTTTCCTTTTGCCATTGAGGAGGGCGGGGCTCGACCTCGGAGAGAGTAGCCAAAGGCAGTCGACGTCCATTCCCTGCTGGAACCCGTCCATTTGGCGAAACAGGGGCCTCAACAGGCTTGACCGGAAACCCCGCGCGTAGGAGCTGTTCTGCCAGTTCGGAGGGTCTTCCAACTTGCAGATTGCCTCAGTGGCCTTGGTGCGCTCCCCCGGGTGAGTGTCAGCCGAGCCGGGATCAGGTCGGCACGTTGTGCGAACTTCGCAGACGGCATTATGAAGCCCTTCGGAGGCGTTTCGGCGTAAGTAAACTCGGCGACACGTTCGCTCACGGTTATGGTGTGGCATTCCAGGGGGGCCTAAGGTCCGGTTGTCCGGAGCTTGCTCTTCAGCCGTTAAGTTGGGGTTGCCGGAACGGCACAGCATGAATTACGCACGACATTTCCGAACCCGCTCTTGCACGGTGCGCGCCTGCCTGGTGGGAGCGGGCGCCTTCGGTCGCTCGCTGCTCGCCCGCACGGGCCGGCTACCCTGGCTCGACCTGCGAATTGCCGTGGACCGTACCGCCGAAGCCGCCGCCGAGGGGATGGCGCGAGTCGGGATACCGCGCGCCGCGATCGAGCTCTGCGACTCCGAGGCCGCCGCGCGCGCCGCTTACACTGCCGGGCGATTCGTTGCCGCCGGCCGGCTCGACTGCGTCCTGGGCCTGACGTTCGATATTCTCGTGGAGGCGAGCGGTCAACCGGAGGCCGGGGCCGTGCACGCCCTGGCTGCGATCGAGTCCGGCAGGCACGTGGCGCTCGTATCCAAGGAAACAGATTCGGTTGTCGGCCCGTTTCTGGCCGCCGAGGCCGCGCGCCGCGGGCTGGTCTGCACGCCGGTGGACGGCGATCAGCCGAGTCTTCTCATCGGCCTGATAACCTGGGCCGAGACGCTGGGCTT
>JAFAHH010000918.1 GCA_019237355.1 Acetobacteraceae bacterium
GGCGTCTTGGCGCCGTTGCGCCTCTGCGTTTCTTCGCCTCAACGCCAGCGCGCCGCAGCATTGAATGTCACTGGCGCTATGGCGGCGCGGTGCCGCTACGCTACGGCGCGACTACACCGAAACATCGGAAGTGCCAGGCCAGCGCAAAGGGGCGGCCTAAACGCTGCCGCGTCCTGGCATCACCGAGACGGCGTCTCGGCGCCGTCTCGCCTCTGCGTTTCTGCCTCGGCGCCAGCGCGCCGCGGTATTGAATGTCACTAGCGCCATGGCGGCGCAGCGCTGCTACGCTGCGGCGCTATTACAAACGGAACATCGGTCGTACCGGGCCAGCGCGAGGGCGGCCTAGACGCTACCGCGTTCCGGGGCCACAACCCGACGACGCCCCAATGCCGCTGCGCTACTGCGCCGGAACATCGGAAGTGTCAGGCCGGGGCAGGGGGCTAAACGCCATCGCGTTCTGACGCCACGACCCGACGACGCCCCAGTGCCGTTGCGCAATACCTGTACCCCTGGCACGGGGGACGTTGGCGATCGCGTTGGTGCTGGAGGGGCTTCGGCGCGCCGATGCCGGCGCCCAATGCGGAATGGATCGCCGGACGGTGCGTGACTGCGTGCACCGCTTCAACGGCGAGGGTATTGCCGCTGTCGAACCGGCCGCGCGGCGGCGATACGGGCACACCCTGTCGGCGACGCAGGAGGCTGTCGCCGGACTGGGTACGCGCTGGCCCCGATCTCGAGCGGGATGGCGGCATTTACCGGCGGCTGATTGATCCACAGGGGATCCACAGGAGAGGATCGTTCCGCGAACTCGACTTGCAGCTGCACGAGCGCAGCGTCGGCACGGTGGGCGGCGGCTTGATGTCTGGCGCATCTCGGCGCGACCACGCCACCCCGAAGCCGACGAAGCAGCGCAGGAGGCGCGTAAAAATCAGCGTCGGCCTGATCCTGCCCGAAATCAATACCGAGGCGATGAACCTGTATTCTGGCGGAAACCAGCCCCAGGTCTCGCCTGGCGCGCACGCCGTCATGATCCTCGGTGGTGCTGGCTGGCATCAAAGGCCGCGCGCTAGTCGTGCCGGAGAACATCAGCTTGCTGCCGCGCCACTCTATTCTCCCGAGCTCAAGCCGGTTGGGAACGTCCGGGGGTTCTCAAGCAGAACTACCTCAGCAACCGGGTGTTCGCGAAATACGAGGCCATCGTCGACGCCTGGGACGAGCTGATGGCAACGCCCGAGCGCGCCGCTCAATCACCGAGCGGAGCTGGGCAACAGCGGGCGCTACATAAGGCGGTCGGTATAAGATTGCGCTTCGCTGCTTCAACGCTGAAGCACTGTGATGTTGGATGTAACTCGCACTATAGCGGTTCGCGCCTCTGCGCTACTGTACCGGAGCGTCGGGAGCGCCGGGCTAGGGCCAGAGTGGCCTAGAACGCCGTCGCGTTTTGGCGCCATAACCGGACGACACCTCAACGCTGTTACGCGATTGCGCCTTCGCCGCTTCTGCATTGGATTGCTGGGGCGCTATTCGGACGCTGGCAGCGTTACCTTTTTGGCTGCGGTCGAGTAAACGTCGGGTGAAAAGAGCCCTGTGCCCAAAGCGCGTTCCTGATACCGCCTGTAAGAAGGGCAGGGGCGAACGCTTTCTGGGGTTATGGCGCCGTAATCCCGCAGGATAGAGAACAACCACTGTACAGCGTTATGCAATTGCGCTTTCGGGTGCCTCTGTCGCTAGGCTGAATACGCTCAGCCCCAACCGCTCGAGCACTCGTAACCCAAGCTGCTTGCACGACGGATTGATCTTCGGGACAGCCCCTGTATCGCGCAGGAGTGATACATATCCATTTATCTCCGGGACTGGCGACATCAGCCGATCAATATATCCGCGGAGCTCTTCCGCCAGTTCCCGATCCGCAACCTCACGTGCCCATTTCTGGGTCGGCCAGCGATTCGGCAACCCAACAGCCTCTGGAAGTCTATCCAGGTCAGCCTTGGCAACCCGCAGATCCGTCTGCGACTGCATAAAGGGTAGAATCGTTAGGTCAGCCACGTTCGAGAGAACTCTGTCGACATCCGGCCGACCACCACCGCCGTCGATTAATACGATTGCCCGGTCCATTGCCTGGAGGCGATCTATAATGCCACCGAGCGTCTTCGGGTCTCGACCGTCTAATGTGGCGTAGCGGCGGTTCTCAGATGGAAGGATCTCACGACGCGGATCGGTTGAAATATGGAACGCATAGACCCCGTACATCGCCAACCCATGCGCGATCGCGTGGCTCGACGTGGTCTTTCCCGAGCCGCCCTTGTCGCCCGCTAGCACGATGATCGTCGCCATATCAGCTATCCTGCTGCCGGCAGAAACGGGTCGCTAATTCTGGTTCCTTTAGCGCTCCCCGGATGATCCCGCGCACAACGTCCTGGACCGTGGGCATTGGCCTGCCCGGCACAACGAGCTTGCCGGCCAATCTCGCCAACGCGAGATGGTCCGCCTGCGACAGCCGAACGTTCACCGGCATACCGTCGGTGCCCGCCTTAGCCGGACGTCCGCCACGCGCTTTTCCTTGGCCACTCGTCCTCGGCTTAGGTCCCTGCGTCGTCGACGCTCTCACTTCCGCTTCTTGGGAAGAGAAAATGGCCTCGGCGGGTGAGGGCGGTTGGACCTCGCCCTCCTGTGTCGGCTCCAGCTTGTCCGGTTCTGCCTGAGTGGTTGCGCCACCCGCGGGATTGGTGAGGCCCTCGAGTTGTCGAGCCAGTTCGACGCCGCTCAATTTGCGAGACCGCATGTGAGCTCCTTCGCGTATGTTATTGAGGCGCCTAATTGCATATGTCGGCGTCACCGCGCTAGGGCTTTAAGAAGTTTTGGCGCCACAACCTGACAGCATTTCGGCGCTTCGGACTCGTGAGGCTGAGGCGCTTATATTTTCTGGCGTTTGACTCTGCCGGCCGGGCAACGTGCTGGTTGCACGCTTCACCGTTCGCAGTCGGGAAGGAACTGGAACCGGGAAGTAGGCGAGAACCCCAACCGGCGAACACTGTGAGCGGTGGGAGTGAAGTGTGCCAAAGTCGCCTTGGTGCGCAACGTCACAGTAGCGCTGGGGAATGTCGCTGGTTACTAACCGACGGCTAGGCGCATTCCTTTCACCATCGCTTTCGGAATTGGGGGCTTGGAGGGATGCAGCTTAAGGCCGTAACGAGTCAGTTCCACCTTTGCATCGGGATAGACCGCAAGAACATCTGGCAAGACAGACTTCACACGTTGCGAGAGATGAGAGGAGCGTGCGACATCGGACCCCGTCTGCTGCGCGAGCATTGACCACCGCATCAGAATTGGCCGCTCTAACCGTTGTAGGCGATAAGCTAGCAACGTATAGAGATCCAACCCGAGACTGTTGTCCTTCAGGAACGCGATTGCGTCCTTAGCAAGCGGAACGGCATGGTCGCGAAGGTGTGCATGGAAGTCCGGGGCCAGCTCAACCGTTGTTGACCATTTTTCGTCGTGGCCATCCTCGGGAGCTGCCCAGAGAGACATTCCAGACACCAGCCTCTGGTCTTTGATGATGGTCTGAGAACCATTGTGGGAATTGGCGGCGTCCCATTGCATAGTGAATTCGCACCGCGCGATGCGCAGAGCCTGCTCACGAATGCTTTGAATGGTTCCGCGCGGACCGCCGCTAACAGCGAGTCCCAGCGAGCGCACCCAGGCCGCCATGCTTGAACCGAGAAGGACTGTCCGGCTCTTCACACCCTCTGACTGCAAGAAGATCATGATTAGCCGGGCGCGGGTGCCATACGGCACGCCTACGCGAACAGCTTGGCCCTCCTTGTTCCGGATGACGCCTGGACTGATCATCAAGTGAAAGCGACCGCTACTGCGCTGCCAGATCGCATCATTCGAGGCGAGCCGCTGATGGGGCAGGGCGGTCTGGCAAAGTCCGGAGTGGACGAAGGACAGGTCATCCTCCGTCAGCTCACCCATTACCGCGGCTGCTGATTCTATAAGTCGCACCTCACGCCGCCGGAAGGCGGAATCCGGGATGGCTTCCGCATTGCGTAGCAGGGTTTCCCGTCCCCATAATGCGAGTTGCTCATGTATCTCCTGCACAGGCCGCCTCCGGACGGTGCGATGCGCTGCACTCGCCCTTGCACGAATAGCTAGCGAGTCGGAAGCGCCTTCCGCTCCCGATACGATGAATTGGCGGCCTCACGACGCAGCACAACCAACGAAGACCCGATGACCATCCGCACGGGTTAGCGCAGGGAACGGCAGGGCGCGATGAATCAGCGGCTTTCAACGCCCTCACGACCGCTCTCATCACGGCGGAGTTGTGGCGCATGGCACTTAGTGGCTGTCATCCACGATGAATCTGCGGCTTGGGATCGAGTCACACTTATCCACGATGAATCAGAACCGGGATAACGAAGAATAGGCGGCCTTGAATTGCCTGCCTCGCGATGAATCAGCGGCTGAGAACCCGACTATCCACGATGAAAGCGCGGCCCTTACCTATACAAAACCTTATAAAAGGTCTTCCTATAGGCTCGCCGATCCACTATTGTTCGAGACGATAAGACGCCCGAGTTCTTCCAATACATGCGCATACCGTACCGGCGAGAAGCCTTTGTGATCTTGTACCGCACTTGCTAGCGCACGCACTCCGAGGCGGGTCAAATAGGCTCTGAAGGGTTGACCAGGAGCCGCTTGTCGGACCTCGGCAAGTCCACGGTCTATCATCGTTTGCAAAGCAGAGGGCACCCGAGGCGAGCCGCTTGACGGTCCAGACTTCCAGGACCGCAGCATAAAACCCTCCTCAATGCTCGGAACCGCCCCAAATCGAGGCAGCAGCTCCGAACGAAGATAAAGCACTTCCTTTCGGGTGAGTGCGCTATGCACTGACACGCTCTCCTAAGACCGTCTTCTTTTGACTCAACCAGCGAGTCGCTAGCCGCCGATCCACCGCTATGTCCGAATCGGCGGGGGAGGTCATAGAGAAAATTCCCTGCAGGACCAGCCACGATCGCGCTCTTGAGAACCCTGAGGCCGCCGATTTATCGTGCGCGGGGAGGAAGGCCGCCGATTCATCGCAACGTGCTCCTGACGAGTACGACTGGGCCCCGGCGCCCCTCCGTAAGGCCGTAGATTCGTCGCGGCGGGAGAGGCAACGGCTCGGACAAGGTGTTCGCTGACTTGTGGCTCCGCGGGGTTGAGCACCTGCGTGCATCATCAAGAGGCCGCCGATTCATCGCAACGTGCTCCTGACGAGTACGACTGGACCCCGGCGCCCCTCCGTAAGGCCGTAGATTCGTCGTGGCGGGAGAGGTCACGGCTCGAACAAGGTGTTCGCTGACTTGTAGCTCCGCGGGGTTGAGCACCTGCGTGCATCATCAAGAGGCCGCCGATTCAGCGCCATGTGGCGCCCAGCTGATTGGGAAACAACCAGCCTTCCTAAGGCAGCGTTAGCGCGCGCTGAATCGGCGGCCTTCCCTGCCAACGGGTCAAACCTCGATGACAAGCGGCCGTCGAGGTGCGCAGGCAACAGGTGTGCGCGAGGCGGAAGCCGGTCGTTTGCCGCTCGACTGGATCACGGTGGGCAAGAGATGATGCGGAGGCTCGCGCACCCGGTCGCTCCTATGGCTACAGGCTGACGGTGATGGCGCCCATCCGCGCCCGGTCACCCGCGAGGCCGCATGATGCTTCCCGGCGGGACGCCGGTGATTCTGTGCCGGCTACCATACTCGGCCGCCGGCGTGAGACGGTCCGGCCCGCTCGGGCCGCAGGTGATCCGTCGGTGGTGATCGCGGGTGGCCCGTGCCGCCGACTGCCAGGCGCGATCGTCGGTCATCGGCCCTTCGAGCGCGAACACGCCGCGGTCGTGATCAGTTACTACCAGGAAGAACGGGACGGGGGTGTCATCGTCGGCCACGCGGGATGACCTTTTCAGCAAACCGCCAGAAGGGGAAGGAGCATGGATACTTCGTTTGCGGCCAGGCGCGGAGCCGCCCCGCAGCGTCACGAGCGTCATCAATCCTCCTCGTCGCCCTCATCGAGGCTTTCGGGTCGCTCGGCCAGTCGGTTTGTTCTCGAGCGTGCGTCGGCGCGAGCGAATGAGGCCCTCGGCAATGGGTACACGTCCGAGCGCCCTTTGCGCTCATCACTCGGCACCTCGTGACCGATCCGCTGAAATCGGAGCCGGCACGAACGGTCCAGGAGGTCCTGGCCGGACTCGTTGAGCGCGTCACCTTCCACAGTGCCGAGAACGGCTTCTGCGTTCTCCGGGTAAAGGCGCGAGGACACCGCGAACCGGTGACCGTCGTGGGGCACGCTGCGACGATATCCGCCGGGGAATGGATCACCGCGTCGGGTGAGTGGGTCAATGACCGTACCCACGGCCAGCAGTTCAAAGCCCGCTTCTTGCGCAGCTCCGCGCCGACCTCGATCGAAGGAATCGAAAAGTATCTCTCCTCGGGTCTGATCCGTGGCATCGGTCCGGTCTACGCCAGAAAGATGGTCAGGGCTTTCGGCGAGAAGGTGTTCGACGTCATCGAGAGCGAGCCGGACCGCCTGCGCGAAATCGATGGCATCGGCGCCCTCCGCGCGCAGAGTATTACCGCGGCGTGGGCCGAGCAGAAGATCGTTCGCGACATCCTGGTCTTCCTGCACAGCCATGGTGTGGGGACGGCGCGC
>JAFAHH010000391.1 GCA_019237355.1 Acetobacteraceae bacterium
CGGACATAGGCGCGGCGCGTGTTCGGGTTGCGAATGTTGGCGGCGAAGAACTCGACATAGCGCCAGGCGGCTGGCTCGCCGGCATCCGCGATCAGCGATGGCACTATATTATAAGTGTCGGTGGTGGATGCGGGGGCGACGGCACCCGAAGGCAGCACGGCGGGGAGCTGGGGTTTGGCGGGCATGGGAGCCCTCTTCTACCCCGCTTTTTGCGTATGATAAAGGAGGTTATCATGGGGAAGAGGGGCGGCAGGGGGAGGGGCGGGTGTCCTTCAAACTTGCTATTGCGACGCATTTTCAATCGACCTAGATTGCCTTCGCCCCTTGCCCCTGTGGCGACGCTGTACCTCTGTCGAGAATCACCTTAAGCCCCGCTCTCCAGCAAAGCGGGGTTTTTTAATTTCAATTTCAAGGCGACGATCATGACTGTGGCCTTGGGTGATCCCGTTATGCGTAACGTCGAAGTGGGCACCCCCTTCCACTGATCCTGGCACCAGGTCAGCGATGATCTTCTGATCCGCACCAACGATGACCCGCGTGCTACATGCCGACGCCTGCCGATCATGCCCTCGTCGCCCAGGCCGGGCGCGGCACCGATCCGTCGTGGTGCTGTCCCGACACCCGTCATGCACGGCCGATTGCGTCGGTGCCTTATCAAGATTCCGACCGTCAGCGGCAAATATCGAACGCGCCAGTTTGGCTGAGCCCGATCCGGGCGGCGATGGCCATATAACTCGCGCCATTTTGACGCAGCTTAATCATCATCACCGTCGCTCCTCTTGCGTTAGCATGTATACATTCATGTTTTTCATGCTACGATAGGTAGCAGTTCGCTGTTCTCATCCAAGGAATTGAGGGCCGGATCTACCAAAAATGAAGTTCGTCAAAAACGACGGCCAAGTATTTAAGACATCAGCATGATAGGCTTTCGTGGGACCGCCGACCTGCGCTCTCTCTCGCCCACAGCTAGACCGCAACGTTCTCAGCTGAAAGACTTCATGCAATATTATTCTGCGAGAGCAGTACGATCTTTTGCGGATTACTTTAGCTTTCAAGAAAATGCGGTCCACGATTTCAGGCTTTTTTGGCGTGCGTTTCTCAACTGGTCGCATACCATTCTGGATGGCGCCGCCGAGCCCGTGTGCATCGGCGATACGGTCGAGCACGCCGTCTTCTTCCCGAACCTGTCACTGAACTACGCGGAAAACCTGCTCGCCGGTGATGACGAGCGTGTCGCGGTCATCGCCTGTCAGCCTGGCCGGACGGTCCAGATCAGCCGGCAGAACCTACGAGAACGTGTGCGCCGCGCCGCGACCGGGCTCGCCGGGCTTGGCGTTGGCGCAGGCGATCGCGTGGTGGCAATTGCCTATAATGATGCTGATACGGTTGTTGCCTGTCTTGCCACAGCGGCGCTCGGCGCCAGTTTTTCGACCGCCGCGCCGGACATGGCGGCGCCGGCGATCCTCAGCCGCGTCGAGCAACTCTCGCCTGCGGTGCTCATGGCCCATACGGAGCAGCGCCCCGGCAGCCAGTTGCGGCGGACCCTTGAGGACGTGATCGCCGACCTGCCGTCGCTGCGGGCCATAGTCTGCCTGGGCGATGCGGACATATTGCCCCATCCCAGCGTGCCGGTGCACCGACTGTCCGATCTCATCGGCCAGTCGCCGCCATTGGTCGCCTGGCGGAAATTCCCGTTCAACCATCCGCTGTTCATCCTGTTCTCATCTGGAACGACAGGTGTGCCCAAGTGCATCATGCACGGCGCTGGCGGAACGCTGCTCGAGCATCTGAAGGAACTGCGTCTGCACTGCGACCTGCGGCCGGGCGAGCGGCTGTTCTTCCAAACTTCCTGCGCCTGGATGATGTGGAACTGGCAGCTTTCGGCGCTGGCCTGTCGGGCGACGATCGTCCTGAACGACCGGCCGATGGACAATCCCGGCGCACTCTGGAGCATCGTCGCGGAACACGATGTCGATGTCTTCGGCACTAGCCCGGCCTACCTTAAGCTGTGCGAGACCGCCGGCTACCTGCCGATCAACCAGCACGTCTTCACCCGGCTGCGGGCGATCCTGTCTACCGGCTCGATCCTCTATGACAGCCAGTTCGACTGGGTGGTGCAGAATGTGAAGCGAGTGCCGCTGCAATCCATCTCGGGCGGCACCGACATCATCGGCTGCTTCGTGCTCGGCAATCCTGCCCTGCCGGTACACCGCGGTGAGACGCAATGCCGCAGCCTGGCGCTGGATGTCGATGCTGTCGGGCCGGACGGCGCTGCGGTTCCGCCGGGCG
>JAFAHH010000521.1 GCA_019237355.1 Acetobacteraceae bacterium
TGGCGGTTATAGTGTTCGCGGTGTCGCGCAGCAGATAGCTCGCTTCCACCGCCTGGGCATCCGGGTTGGTGATGTCAGCCGCGGTGTAGCCTAGGCCGTACTTGTTGGAGATACTCGTGAAGGTGTCAGGTACGAACTGCCAGGGCCCAGTGGCATTTGATGTGCCAAGCTGGGTATCGGTGTTCTGGAATTTGCTTTCGGCGTAGCCAATCGCGGACACGCCATTGACGTTGACGCCAAGCTGCTGGGCCGTTGCGTAAGCAGTGTCTCCGAAGCTCGTCTGCTGCAGCAGCGCCGTAGTGTCGGTCGGGGCTGGGTTGGTTCCGCCGCTAAAGCCGCTCCTGCCAGTGGGCGTGGACCAATCATTGCCCCCAGCCGATGTGCCGGTCCCGTCCTGGACGGAACTCGAGCCGAGACTGGAGCCGCCGTCTCCGCCCGCCGGTCCGGTGTAGCCGCCGATCCCGCGCTCGGGAAAGGCGGGGATGATCCCTTCCGCCGCGCGGGCAATGCCTGCGATTGCGGCGAGCAGCGTCAGAAACGCGAGAGTACTTGCTTTCGGAGCCACTGCGGATTTCCGGACCTCAGCGAACGTCTTCCGCGGCCCGTTTCGCCGCGTGCCGGCGCAAATGCCGCTGCTCATAACGGCCGCTAACGGCTATAGGAAAAGAGGAGGGCCCCTGTGTCCGGCCGTGTGCCGGCAACCGCGCAGGTCTGGTTTGGATTGATGTCGGAAGCGTACGGTCGAACCTGGTCCCGCGGGAGATAGCCGTAGCCCTTGCCGTTGTAGAGCCTGATCCGAACGAAATTGCCCGCGGTACCGGCTACAGCTACCTGCGGTTGCGTGTATCCGACGATCGGCGATGTGAGCGATGGGTCTCGTCGGATCGGCAGGTAGGGTCTCGCTGCGCTCTCACAAACCAGCGGCTCAGTAGGCCGGATAATCGGTTGCGGCCGCGTCGGCGGGAGCTGTACTGGCGGCAGCGCAGCGTTTCCGGCTTTGGCCGCGTTGCGTTCGGTAGCCATGCGGTCGAGCCACTCGGGGCTGGCTTGGGCCTGGGCGGCAGCCGGAATGATCAAGGTGATCAGGGCAACGGCTGGGAAGATGCGCATGCGAGGATCTCCTTCTTGGAAATCCTACAGCCGCTGGGCGAGATCGTGGCCCGCCGGATTTCGCTGAACGGTGCGACTCCGCTCAGAGTCAGTTGAAGGAATGGGTAGACCCCGCGAAGAGCGGGCCGTATTCTGCTCAAAGGATTACGTCCTCGAAGTAACCGGCCCACGAGAGCGTCAAGAGGGTGAAATTGGCATTAGGAGCCCGGCTAATCGCCCTTTCTCATACAACCAGGATGTCGAGATGAGTGCGCGCGGCCTCACGCAAGCCTCGGCCCGACGATCCTGCGAAGCCCGAGGCCCTGATAGCCTACGCCTTTTCAAAATTCGAGCTTTTCTATAGCCGCTGAACGATTGCTGGTCGGAAGCGTCCATGGCACGACCTTTAACCGAACGGACTGCCAATGCGGCAAGGCTGGATGCAGCTCTACCGGACGAGATCGTGGCTGCCTTGCAGCGACTCATAGATACCCGGAATAGCGAGCAACGTAACCAAGGAGGCGCACGAGTTTACGCCCGCGATATTCATGAGGAAGCAGTCCGGGAAATGCTGGCGCGAGTCGAGGCCGGGCAGCGCATCAGATTTTTGGCGCCGACTTTTGGCCGGGGACCGCGAAGGACTTTCTGGATAGATGCAAGCCTAAAAACGGCAATCGACCAATTGGCGGAATCAGCTCAAGTAACCCGTACGGCGGTCATCTTAACCGCTCTACATGATTTTCTCGAAGCACGAAAACTCCTCAACGCCGCTTGACTCGGGGTTCCGCGGAGTCGCGGAGAATTATATCTGGACAACTGCCCGACAAGCTTGCAACCTGAGTCTCGCCCTAGACTCGGCCACAGCTTGGACTGAGCCTTTCTTCAACCGGTTTCTGAGGAGAAACGCATAGCGCGCTGAAAAGAGTAGAGCCGGTGTTGGCGCACCGGCTCACCCCGAATCCTGAAACTGTGTTTCGGACCGCAATTCCTAGGTCCCGAACATAGATCGAGCCGGCCCGAGCGTCAACAGCCTTGTGACGCAACGGGTGGGGTTTGCCGAAGGGTTCGCTGCGCGCTCGCACGAGGAGGCGAGCATTGTGACGCATGGACCTCCGCCGCTCCGGCCGACGGGCCGGCGGCGAATTACCGAGGCGCAGTTAAGCGCCACGGCTGGGCTT
>JAFAHH010000668.1 GCA_019237355.1 Acetobacteraceae bacterium
CCACCGGATCCTTCATCACTTCATCCTGGCCCTCATCGGCGCTGCCGAGCAGACCGAGTCGCTTGAAGTAGCGCTGCACTCGCAGTTCCTTGTTCTCCTGCTCGGTCGCGTCTTTGGCGTTGGCCGGGTCGTCGAGCCGATCGAACAGCACCTTGCCCTCGCAGACCCCGGACAGGATGACGTACTTGAACACCTGCTGGCCATGCTTGGCATGGTCCTCGTAGGTGTCATCCAGGCGGACGTGGTAGTAGCCATCGGGCGGCTGGTTACCGCGCTCGACGTCCTCAAGCGTCTTGCCACTCATGTTGATGCGAAATTCCACCGTCAGTTCTCCTTTGTTAGGTCTATCCCTGGCTCGGCAGGGCGCGGAGCAGTTCCTGAATCTCCTTGCCGGACGCAAGCCAGGTTGGCGGGAAGCCAAACAGCTTGAGGCTCGTTTGCCACACCGCATCTACTCCGCGAGCCTCCACAATTTTTCGGAGCGGCGCGGGCCACATGGATAAATCGGGCGAAGCGTTGGGCGACGGTCGGGGCGACGTTGCGACTGCGGGCGAAGCGGGCGACTCTTGCCGGGCTGTTGCGCTGGGTGTCGGGGTCGCTGCCTGGTCGTCAGCTTTTACTGCCGGCCGTGGCGGGGGTTCCTCCTTTCGTCGTGTCCTGTTGCCAGGTCATCAGTTCGCTCTGGTGCGTCACCTGGCGGATAAACTCTTCCGCCTGGGCCACCGTCAGACCCTTGGCCGTGGTCAGGCTTTTGCCGCTGGCATCCTTGTACGGCGCGAGCAGTTTGAGCCACTCCTTCTTGATGAGGTCCTCAATTTCGTTGTCCGAGCGGTTGAGGTCCTCATCGCGGAGCTGGTTGAAGGAGCGATCGGCCCATTCCTTGTAGGCTTCTTTGAGTTGCTCTATCTGCGCGTCGGTGAGGCGTTGGCCGGCGAGTGCGGGCGGCACCGTGGCCCCGGCGGGCACCGGTTCGCTCGGTCCGGCCGGCGGCGTGGCAGATGCTGCTGGTTTGCCGTTGGGCACGGGCGCGGCGTGCCCGTTTGTTTCGGCTGCAGGAGCCGGTACGGCTGCGGCTGCCGGTGCCGGATTAGCATTGCCGCTCTGGCTCCGCTTCCCCTTGGCCTTGGCTTGGGCGTCGAGCCACTTGAGCAGGTCTCCAGCCTGGTCCTGATCCAGCTTGGCCAGTTCCGTGACGCCATAGCGCTTGGGGAAATCGCGACTGATCCTGTCCACCGTCCAGCCCAGCAGTCCCAAGAGTTCCGCCACCCGTTCTAGTTGCACGTCACTGATGCGCGGCGACACCGCCGTGGGCGCCACCTGGACGCCAGTCTCCAGCCAGCTGAGGACCGGCTGCAAAAACTCTTTACCGGGCTTCAAGCAGCTCTTCCCTTCGATGGCCAGACAACGGCTGCCGTAGACGGTGCCGATATGGTTCTGGTCCATGTCCATGAGCACGTCGAACTCGTAAGGCGTGCTCTCGCGCTGGATGGGCTCCATGCCGATGCGGCGGATGACGTTCTTGCCGCCCTCGCTCTCGACCACGTGCGAGATCTTGCTGCGGCAGGTGGCGATGAGATGGGCCGGCGATTTGCGGATAACCTGGAACAGCTGGTCGTGGAGCGGCGTCGCCACCTTCCAGCCGAAGAACTGGCCGTGCTGGTCGGCGATCTGCAAGCAACCGTCCTTGCCGTTCCACTCGTGGGAGAGCGAGTCGATCACGATGACTTCGGCGCCCTGGCGACCGGCTTCCTGGATGGCCTCGATATAGCTTTCCGGGGAGAAGCTGTCGAGCTTGCAGATATCCCAATCCCACTTGACCCCATCCCACTCTTCACCGTGGTAGAGGTCAGTCGCGTCGTTCTCGCCCGCCTCGATAACGAAGACCTTGTGGTTGGGGGCCAGTGCGAACGCAAAGCGTAGCGCAGTCTTGGACTTGCCCGACTTCGGTGGCCCGGAAATCATCATCCGCAGCCGCACCTGGCGTCGGGAGCCTTTCTTGAACACAACGGCCATGAGAACCTCCACAGAAACACAGGGGCGACACACGGGGGAAAGTAAGCAGGGTTAGCAGGGTTAGCAGGGTTAGAGGGATAGGACAGCGCCGCACTCAGCAGCCATTGCGTCCCATTGATCCAGGGGCGCCGCGCACAGGTCCTCGTCACGGCCTGGGCCGGGAATGCCGTCCGACTCCAGCAGAGCTTCCACCGGCAACTCAAACTCGAAAGGTTGCACGTCCAGCCCAGCGTCGAAATCGCGGACCGCCTGCGTGGCGGCGGGCGGCAAGTCGATGGCCGAGAGCAGGTCGTAGGCCAGGAGCGCCGCCCGTTGCTCCACCCACCACTTGCGGCCGGTCGCGGCTTCCAGGGCACGCGCCAGCATGCAGTCCTCGGCGTCCTGACAGGTGCCTTCGCGGATATGCTGCTCGGTTACCGTAATACGCACGTCTACTCCTTTGGCTGAATCCTGTCGGTGTCGCACTCGCACTGGAGCCGCCGGGAATCGAACCCGGCACGCGGGAGGTATCAGACCGCGCTCCCAGAAAGCCCCCGGGGTTGGTCAGTGTCGGTCAGTGTCGGTCAGTAGCTGTATTGCTCCCACGGGTGGAAGCGGCCGGAGTCCAGGTCGGCCATGAGCCGGTCGCGGCGGACTTC
>JAFAHH010000838.1 GCA_019237355.1 Acetobacteraceae bacterium
CCGCGCTCGCACGCTTGCCTTGACACAGACCTCTACCCCACGAAAATCGTAGCTGCCATTGGCGACCTGCGCGATCTGCTGCGCCCATCGACTAATATCAGGCAGCTTATCCCCGTGCAGAAAGACCTCGGCCGTCGAATCCTCGACGTTTGCCATTGGCCGCACTGATTGCACACCATCAAGCGTCTGCAAAGCTTCGTAGGCCCCGCCCCAGCAAGCTCCGAGACCGTAAGGGCATCTCGAGGTCAGACCGATCGCAACGCGAGTCCCAGTAGCCTGGCTCCTGATTGTGTGATCCAATTCAGCGGTACTCATTTGAGCTTCGGCCGGGACCGCCTGCGGCTGCACCAGCGGAGCCCGAGCTGCGGCGATCCTTCTGGCGCCGGCGGGGGCGGTGATGTGGAGGATCTTGGCAATCGACGGGACCTTGGCCTTGTTCAACAAAAACAGCATGTAATGCCCGGGCGGACAAATATTTGCGTTTTCGGGAGCCGTGACCGTCAGACCGCTGGGCGTCGCGCGGAATACCAGGAAGTTGATACGCTGATTGTAATCCATGGCATGCGTTACTGACGGAAGCCGGATCCAACTTACCAATTCGATCTCTTGCGGTTGCGGGGTGCCGACCGTAAACGTCTGACCAAATGCAACCTCATTGGGAATTGAGGTGATTTCCGGACGCGGCCCACGGAACAGATAGGGTGGTCTGAAGATCTGCGCATCGCGGTGGCTGTCCTTGTCCGCATTAGGATGAACGTTGTCGGGTCGATACTCGCCGCCACCAGCGCTGAGCACAGTCGCGTCAGGCAATAAAACCGTCGTCGAATGGTAGCAACGATCAACATCCTCCGCCGCCAGCTCGGTCCATTGACCGGTCACAGGATTCCACAGCTCGGCCGTGTGAACCGGTTCGCCGGGCGTCAGGTCGTTGAATCCACCATTTTGGTCACCTCCCCCCTGCGTTCCTCCGGTGACCAGAACGGTGCCGTCGGGAAGAATTGTGCCATTATGTTGGCGCCTCGGATGGTGCATGCTCCTGGTCGCGCGCCAAGCCGGCATTTCCGCACTCAAATCGACGATTTCCGCGGCAGCCGTGGGGGCATGAGTGTCTTTGTCGTTTCCGCCGCCGATAAAGATGACTTTGCCAACGTCGTACATAACTGCGGGGGCATAATCGCGTAGCCCGCCTGCTCTCAATCCGCCTGGACCAACCAAGGGCGTCCACTGACCTTCGGCATGGGGATCGAGAAAGTAGCTTTGGGCAAGCCAGCCGGACATAAAAACCTTACCATCCGGCGCTACGTGCATACGGGGATAAAGCGGCAGCCCGGGCTTAAAGACTGCAAGAGACTGCCAATTAGTGCCATCCCAGATCTGCGACACTTCGTTGGTGACATTATTTTCACTCCCGGAGGAAACAAGCGCAGTGCCATCGGCAAGGGCCAGTACCGTTGGATACCATCTTCCCTTGTTCATGATGGGCAACGCCGACCACGAATTTGTTCGATAATCGTAAAGCGCAGCCTGGTTGAGGCCGTCACCGTCGGCGATATGGCCGCCAGCAACCAAGAGTTGACCATCCGGCAAAAAAGCATGACCCGAGCAGAACAAATTGATTTTGGTACCATTGCTGAGCGTCGGCTGCGGGGTTGCTGTCGCTGCCTTGGTGGCAGGATCCCAAATATGCGGAGTGCATTCGTGGACATCCAGGGAATCGCCAGGGTGATCCCGACGCCCCCAAAACAAGACCTTTCCGTTCGGGAGCACGTGGCTGTGAATGGCAACATTCGGCAGCGAAAATGTCGGCTCCCATTGCCCGACCTCTTTCGGATCTGCCGCTGGGGCCGGGCTCGCAGAAACAGCGCTGAGGTCCTGCGCCGACAATTTCGTCGCACCCGTATAGGTGACCGAGAGCTTATAATCCGCTCGCGCCGCGACGGGCGCGTTGCCGAGCTTAATCCCCAACGCGTAATATCCGGCTCGCGTCGCCTTTGCCTCCAATATGGCGTGCCCAGCTGCTGGCCCATTGAATGTTTGTCTCGCCAGCGATGTGCCCTCGGATCCGGTGATTTCTAGTGTCACATTGGCCGTCGCCGACAGGCTGGGCAGTTCCAAAACCGCGCGGATCGGCGTCTCAGCCTCGGACCACACGCGCCCCGGCTGAATTGTTTTGTTGCTTTCCGCCGGCGGGAGGTCGAGATCGGCGGCGCCCTCGAATTCCTGGGTAACGGCCCGGGTTGCAACGGCGAAGCCGCCACCGATCCCGGTGCGGCTGTAACAAACATAGCCGGCGCCTGATGCATTCCGCGGCACCGTGATCCGCACCGTGCCCCCGCCGCTCGTTACGAGGTCAGGGCCGTGTCCGGTGTAGTCATGCAGGGCGACGTTCGCTCCGAACGCGGTCGCCACTTCGATCGTGCGAGGACCTCGAGGATCATTGTTGAACGCGACAAGTAATCCTGGCGCTCCGAGGCGTTCGTATGCGAATAGGTCAAAGTCTTGCCAACGCTGTTGCGTTGGTCCGGCGGCGAGCTTTTCGTGGATCCAGATAAGATTATCGATCGGCTCTTTTAGTCCGTAGCAGTTCGGATCCTTACTGTAATCTCTGTAATAAATGCAGGGATATCCTTCCGAGGTGAGAATATAGGCGTAACCCAAGATCTTGTTCGCAACGACGGGCTCGTTCAGATCAGTGTCATGGTTTTCGACAAAGGTGACCGCGTTCAGCGGCGAAATTCCGGCGAGCCCGGCATGGTCGAGATCAGCCATGTTGAAGCGGCCGGGATTGTTGCACATCGCCGCCACGATGAAACGCAAGGGGAAGTCAAACGCGCTGGGCCGACCGCGCATGCCGTGTGGGTTGAAAATCCAGCCATTGACCAGCGTGCGATTGCCGTCGAAGAACTCGCCGACGGCGAACTTGCCAGCCATCGCCTTTCGAGTCAGGAATGGGAACAAAAAATCAGTCGACAGGCCTTTTACGTCGTCGAGCCTGTAACCCTGCACATCGAGGGTGCGAGTGAGCCAATCGGCGGCGTCGATCAGGCCATTGAAGACATAGCCCTGGGGTTTGCCGTTGATCGGGGCAAGCTCGCGGCCAAACGAAAAATCGTCTTTTGCCGGCCCGCCGAGATCCGGATCGCGTGGCACGTTCGGCACGAAATTCAGCGGATCTTTCGGAAACCGCCCGATTCCCGGCACGCCGTCGGCGCCGCGATAACGAAAGACGGAATTTCCCGGATCACCGTCGCGATGGTGTTCCACGATGTCGAGATATACATCGAGCCCATTGGCGCGTAACGCCGCGACGCAGCGTTGCAGCTGCTCGCGGGAGCCGAAGCGCGTCTCTACGGACCCCTTCTGCCTCTTCGATCCGATGTCATAATCATCGAATGGGCCATACCCGTCAGATTCGGGATTGACGCCGGCCGAGGTCTTCAGCACCGGGGGTAGCCAAATCGCGGTGAAGCCAGCCGTTCGGAGTTCGCTCGCCTGCACCGCCAAGTGATCCCACCACCAAGGTGTCTTCGGATCTCCGTCTGCTGGTGAGGGAACAGCGCGATTGGGACGGAGTTTATAGAACCCTTGAAGCAGCACTCCCATGAAAACGCCCCCTTTTGCATAGACGCCGAAGTTGCTATCGACCCGCGCCGTGCGGTCAACCACAAAGCCCCGCCTGGAGAACAGGCGCCAATGAGGCGGCTCTTGCAGCAACCGCAACGAAGCGGCTGATCCGGTGGTTGCCGCTCGCGGAAGCTATCCCACCGCGAGCGACGACCGGCTTCGCTTACTTCGGACGCAGAGCCGCGCTCAGCCGAGCTTTCTGCAGTTGCGTCAGACGCCAGTTTTTTGTGCCGCAGGCTCTGGTTGGTCGATCGGCCCCTCCGCGCCGTGGACCGCGTTAGAGTACAAGAACTGCACCGGCACGCGCCCGCCCCCCGTGCTGCTCATAATTTCTTGAAACACCAGCGACAAATTCCCCGCTTCGCCGGCGGCGTTAATCGGCTGGTCGCCGATCTCGCCTTGCGCCCCCATCCAGCCGAGGAGGCTGTCGTCGTTCTTCCTGATCGCTTCCGCGACGTCGGCATCGGTGCGGAACTCGTTCATCTCATGGTAGAGCGTGCCG
>JAFAHH010000888.1 GCA_019237355.1 Acetobacteraceae bacterium
GAGGGTTTGTTTCTAAGCGTAACCCCAGGCAAGAGGTCGGGGATCGTAACATGTACGTTCATGGCGATCTCGTGAACGGCGGGGAAGGCTTGCCCTGGGACAGTGGCCGTGAGGCTACTTGGATGCGGCTCATTATCAGGGTCTTGGCGCATCGTGATCGTTCCTATGCCAGAGCCATGACCCTGTGCCGTGTGACCGTGAATCCGATGCTCGACGTTGGAACGACCGCCCTTGTGGAAATGGGAGAGATGCTCGGGATCATGATGACTCGAGAACTTGCCCTTGAAGTCGGCGTGATATTTCTTGCCGCCGACGACCAGTTCGGCCCCCTTGCTGACGTAGGTGTGGTCAACCACCCCGTGTTCTGTGGAACTAGATTTTGCAGACTGAGCCATGATGAATCTCCTTTGCGATAGAGGGGGTCTTGTTGCACGAGACGTGCAGTAATTTACGGGCCGACTGAGCTACGGCGTCGGCGGGTTTAACGTAGTGGGCCATGTCTGGATGGTCGCAAGTACGGGACCGGGGTTGTTGACGTCCTCGAGTTCGATGGGGCTTACGAGCTGGTACACATCGTTTTGCGGCGGGAAATTGGTTACGTTGGGGTTGCGTAGGATCGCTGGCCCTGGGTTTGGTGAGGGTTTGTTTCTAAGTGTAACGCCAGGCAATAGGTCGGGCATCGTAACATGTACATTCATCGCGATCTCGTGAACGGCGTTCAGCATGGGCGGCCTGGTCACCCGGTACGCTCTTGCCAAGATGGAACATGAGGGCGACGCGGACGCCGAAGAGGTCGCGCTGTACTGGTCCTACGACAGCCCGCACCGCGGCGCGTGGATCCCCGTCGCCGTGCAGGCGTTTGCGCATTACATACGCGCAAGCGACGACCGATTCTCCGAGTATATAAATAGCGCGGCCGCCCAACAGTTGCTGCGGTGGCACATCGCCACGTCGGACGCCAAGCCCGAAATCAGCGAGAAGCGACAGGATTTCCTCGAAGAACTGAAAAAAGTCGGGTGGTGGCCGCAGAAGCCTCGAAAGATCGGCGTTGGCAACGGCTTGGGAAACGGCCAGGGCAACGGCTACGAACCTGGCGCACTCGCGCTCGAGGGCAAGGGGCTGAACATCACCGGCACGAAGCTCAAAGTGCAGTCTGCAGGCAATAACCAACTCGTCGCGGAGCTACGAGTCGCGCCGCGCCTGGTCAAGACGGAGGTCCGCACCTCCGAAATCTTTACGACCATGGACAGTGCCCCCGGCGGCACCCTCGATAGCTTCGGCATCGTCGCCGACGCCCTTAACACTCTTACCAAAAATAACCCCGTTCTGGCCCTCCGGTCGGAGGCGCACATCCGGTGGCACTGCTTCGTGCCGTCCGTCAGCGCTGTGGCTATCCGAGACGTCGACACCGAGGATGACCTGTACACCAACATCGACAGGCTTGATCCGAGTGAGAGCGAGCTCGACGAGTTTCGTCTCGTTCGTCCCGAGGACGAGGAGCCCGAAAACCAGGAGCACACTTTAATGACCGAGGAACTGTGCTCCTGGATCCTTGAGCGCTTGCCGTGAGCTGATCGCCGCCGGGGGGAGTCGTTGCCCTTTGGAGCGAGGCGCCTTGCTTTATGGCCGGCCCAAGCATCCGGGCGCGACAACGGCCCGGAGTTCCTTTCGAAGGAACTCCGAGCCTACCTCAACAGCGGGGACATTCACTACTAAACAAGGAGAACACTATGGCGGAAGCGTACTTCCGATTCATCCAAGGACGCGATCCTGGCAAAAGCTTCGTGATAAAGTTGACCGATCCCGCAAAGATTGAGCAGGCGCGCCGTATCCTCTCCGGCAAGGAGACGGCACAGACCCATGTGCTGGGGAGGATAAGAAAGCAGCCGGTTCCATACAATCCGGGCTGGGATTACCACCTTGACTCGGACAGCATCGGCTTCTTCGAAGTAGCTATCGAGGTTTGCGACGCCAACATGCAGTACGTCGAGGATCACCTCGATGAGGCCGGCGGGCCCTTTCTTCCCGGCTGTTTCTGGTGCCCGTGGGATTCGCGGCTCGTAGAGGAAGTTCAGCCCGCACAAAGATGATTCCCTGGATGGCCCGGTCCGACCGGGTCAGTCCCGTTGCGATAAGATCCGCGGTTTTTCATTACATGGCGCAGGAGATGTGACGATGCCGGCCAAGACGCGCGGAACAGCTCCAATGTTCCCCCTGCCTGGCCTGCTTGTTGCCGCTTCGCTGGTGCTTACGGCATCCGCACCGGCCTTCGCTCAGGGACAGAACCCAGAGTCGTGCGCGGCGCCCGCGCGGGTTCCAACGTATCGCCCCGATCTGAGCGACAAATGGTTCGGCTGTGACGGCCAGTTGCGCTGGCCGCCGCGTGACGGCTTTACAACTCCGCCGGGCTCGATCGACGAAACGCTTCCGCCGGGCACCGAAATCGACCGCTATGGCAGCGAATACGGCCATTTCTTCGCAATTGCCGGAGCCTCATGCGAAAGCCGCGCGCTGCCGTAAGACTGCCAGAAACTTCCGTATACGAGATATCGCGTATTGCAGCCGCTGCCTGTGCAAGCCGGGCCGGCGGCGCCCTGGTTCGACGAGCCGGGCGGCGTGGAACAATACGAAACGAAGGAATCGGCGCAGCAATTGCGCCAGGAGGGCGTGATTGCGCCCGAGCCGCAATGACCGTTGACGAGATGGTCGCACTCTTTCGGGGCCACGGTGTCCCGGATTGGTATTACGTCACCGGCGGCGGGCTCGGCGGCGGCGAATGTGTCGGCATAGAGCAGCGAGCCGATGGCTGGCTTGTCTATTACAGCGAACGCGGCCGTAAATCTCCCTTGGGCATGTTCCAAACCGAGGACGAAGCCACCGGGTTCATGGTTCAGCAAATCGATCACATGCTGAGGCAGAACGGGCTGCGGCCGCTCTTGTAGCCGTGCGCAGTTGATGCTTCGTTTTCGGTTTGCCGGCATAACTAGCCGAAGCACTCGACTCGAAGTTTTTAGGTATTGCATCACAGACGTGGATGATCGCCGGCCTGCAACAATCGTCGTGCGGCCAGGCTTGAAAGAAGAGATCAGCTCTTTTCCATTCCCGTTGGCGAAATCCTAAGTCGAGCGTTGTCGCAACTGTAACTTGGCACGGCGCACTTGCTTGCTATGGTATGTTCTTCCAAACGGGGGGAACAACCGATGACAATCGACAGGCGTGGCTTCCTCAGCGCGTCGGGATTGCTGGCGATCGCGTCGCTGACCGGGGGCCGAATCCTTCCAGCCCTTGCCCGGTCGCGCGCCGGCGCAGATCCGCAGCCCCGCGACGCCGAGCGCTGGCGCGCATGCCAGGCGCTCGCCAAGATGCTGATGCTGGTCGGCCCGAACGGCGAAGACCTCAAGCTTACGTATCTCCGCACCCTGATCGATGACGGCCTGCCTCGGACCACCCGGCCAAAGAACGTACTGATCGTGGGCGCCGGAATTGCCGGATTGACGGCGGGGATGTTGCTCAAGAACGCTGGGCACAGCGTTACGATTCTGGA
>JAFAHH010001038.1 GCA_019237355.1 Acetobacteraceae bacterium
CGGTGGCTGATGCGCAAGTACAAGAAGCTGGCGGGCCATAAAACAAGGGCTGCCGAGACACTCAAGCGGCTGGCGCAAGGAGAGCCGGATGCGTTCATTCACTGGTCGCTGGGATATCTGTCGTAGCGCAGGGTGGTGGGAGCCGGAGGAGCCGAGAGGTTCAAGTCCGGTTCTGCGAGAGGCCGGAGGTGAAATTCCTTCGGCCTACTCACCCCCAGATCCTCACCGTTCAGGACGGCAAGGTCTGGCTGTTCGGCGTCACCGAGCACTGGAACGCAGAAGCGCTGGGCTGGCACGTCGCCAAGCGCGGCGATCGCTACGCCGCCGCCCAAGCCGTCAGTATGGCGGTCCGGAAAGTGTTCGGCCACATCAGCCCCAGCGCCGCACGCGGTGTGGCGCTACGCCACGATTACGGCAGCGCATTCCTCACTGGGCACTTCCACAATCAGATCCGCTTTTGGGGCATGACTCCCAGCTACGCGTTCGTCGGCGAGCCCGAGACCAACGGCGTCATTGAGCGTTTCTTCCGCACCCTCAAAGAGCAGATCGTGCACGGCCGAATCTACCGGACCATCGACGAGGTCCGTGACGCCGTCCGGGACTTCGTGGCCCGTTACAACGCCGAGTGGCTCATCGAGAAGAACGGCCTGCGCAGTCCTAATGACACCCGAGCAGCCTGGTATCAGACCGCCATTGGGGCGGCCGCTTAACAGCAATCTTGTGTCCAGAAAACCGGGCGCGGTACACCTGGATAAGTTCGAGAGGGGCTTTCATCGAGACCAGCAGAATGCAGTTGTGTCCTGAGTTATAGAATAGGTCCAAAAAATTTCGACATGATTACTGTGGCGCACATATCAGGCTTATGGGAATTAAGGCGCTACTGGTGGTCCCAGAAACGGCATTGTCACGATAACCCGGTCTGGCAGGCACCCGGGGTTCAGGCGAACCTGGCAGGATGAAGCCTCCTCCGAACCCGCATCACCGCCATCGCTTCCAGGCTCAACGATTTCTGTTGGCGCACTCTTTCATCTACGGTCACTTTCGCCCGCGGCGGCATCGCATGGCGGCCGGCGACTACCGGGCGCTCCGGGCCGATACCTTCAAGGCCTGGCGTCAGGAGACGTGTGCGCGGATGGCGGCCTGATCGGTCCGGGTACAGATCGTGCTTGGCCCAAGTATGTCCAGCGGGCGGTTAAGGTGACAATGCCCCGGCCTAGCCATGCGGCCCCGCATTTCGCACTGGGTTGGCGAAGATATCGGGACTCCTACCAGAGTGCGCCAGTCGGTCGACGCTTCGGTCACTCGCCAAGCTGGCAGTACTTCCAGTTGCTGAATGTCGTCGGCTTCACGCCTGGCGGTGGCGCGACTGCATACAATAGCGTGCCACCCTTGCAGAGCTAAGCGCTGGAGCCAGCCCAGCCGTCACGCCGGGTTGGCCGATGGCGAAGGATTCGGCAATCCAAGAGGCGCAAGCCGCTCAATCGGAAGGCGCGTTCAAAGCGCGCTGGCCGAAGGCGGCCAGACGGCTGGCTAGATCGGGGCGGCTTTATCTAGAGACCGGGCACGTTCCTTGTCGGCTACAAGGGGCCAGTGGCCAAACGGGCAAACGGGATCTGTAGGATTCCCGGGCGAACCGCACCGCTATGACAAGCCTACAACGTGCATGCAGACGACCGATTGCACGAAATCGCTGGCAAATACCACACCCCAAAGCGCCAGTAGACTCCACACTTCCAGTAGACTCCACACCTATGACCCCGCCGCACCTAGTCGAGGCACGAGTTCTGGGTATTTCGGGTGCGACCTTCACCAGCACGGGTGTGGAGTCTACTGGCGCTTTGAGCCTGTAATGGGTGGTTTGGACTACGCGCGCTTGGGGGCTGCAGCAGGCTGTGGAGTCTACTGGCGCTTGCCCGGCAATGCCTTGGCCGGTTAGTTGTGGAAAACTTCCGATTCGGCTGTGGAAAATTCATTGAAGGTGGTCACTGGTCCACAGGGCTGAGTGTGGAGCCTGCTGGCGGGTGGTGTGGAGTCTACTGGCGCGACTCGGGTTCTACTCGGGGTTATCCCGTGGAGTCTACTGGCGGAATCAAATATATAGAAAAGAACTAATAGCTGTTGTCTAATAGCTTGCGCCAGTAGACTCCACATTGACGTTGTGGATAGTTTCATGCTCACCCGCCGTTTATGGAAAACGTGCACTGGCTGATTCGCACACAAGGCATTGAACAAGCGCGCAGACAAGCGGCGACGAAGCGCGAACGCCAAGTCGTCGAAGCTGCTTACCAGGTATTGAGCGAGGAAGAGGAGCGCATTGGGTTCAGCTACAGCGGCTTCGCCTTAACCTCCTTCCCTCACAAGCCGGTCAATGACCCTTCCTGGAAGCGAGAAGGCCACAATCTGACGCTGCTGCTGCAGAGCGGCCTTGACCGGAACCAGGGGTTGATAGGTTTGCCTTACGGGTCATATGCCCGGTTCATCCTGCTCTTCCTTCAAAGCGAAGCTGTAAAGACCCGCTCACGGGAAATCGAATTGGGCCGCAGCATGCGCAGTTGGCTCGGGACGATGGGGCTAAGCATTGGGGGGACCACATACCGCATGGTCAATGAGCAGGCCCGCCGAATCTCGGCTTGCCGACTGACCTTCTACGGCACCCGTGGAGGAGCAGAGGTGATGAGCAATGGTGCCTTCGTAAAAGGCGCAATCCATTTCAGCGAGCTGGGCGACCAGCCTTCTCTTTGGCAAGACCGCGTTCTTCTGGATGAAGAGTTCTACCGGGCACTGATTGAGCATCCCGTTCCGGTGAGCGAAAATGCATTGAAGGCGATCGGGCCGCGATCACTCGTGATCGACGTCTATATCTGGCTGGCCTATCGGTTGCACTCGTTGAAGAACAAGACGGAGATCGGGTGGCCTGCTTTGCACGCTCAGTTTGGTGCCGGATACGCGCGATTGCGTAGTTTTCGGGAAAACTTCTTGTCGGCACTCGAATTGGCGTTGGCCGCGTACCCAGATGCACTAGTCACGCTGGGTGATCGGGGCTTAATCCTGTACCCATCGCGGCCGGCGATTGCTAAGGCTTAGTTGCGCAATTAATGTATTAGCCTTTCACCTTGTAAGTTCCGGACGCCAGTTCGTCATCACGCCCGATATGGGCCCGGACTTCGTCGCGTCGCTGCCGTCGCCAAATTCCACGGCATTGGGCCTGTTACCGCGGCGAAGATGCAGCTTCTCGGCATTGTCACGATAACCCGGTCTGGCGGGCACCCGGGGTTCAGGCGAACCTGGCAGGATGAAGCCTCCTCCGAACCCGCATCACCGCCATCGCTTCCCGGCCGAGATTATCAGCCACGCCGTCTGGCTGTATCACGTGTTCAGCC
>JAFAHH010000641.1 GCA_019237355.1 Acetobacteraceae bacterium
GACATCCGACACAACCGGCGCTTTCCGCCAACTGGCCGCCTGCCTTCCGGTTACCGCCGAACAGATCATTCAGCGTCCTGGTATTCCAGGCGACATTCGATGTTGGCTGCGCCTGCGCTTGCGAGGGCGGGGTTGGCCGGGATGGCGAGCCAGGCTGCACCCCGAAAGCCCGGCATATTGCGTCGTAAGCGTCAAGGCCAGAGCTGGCGCCTTGCACGACTGGGATGACAACGAACCCCAGCAAGGAACTGGTGAGTAGGATTGCCACCACCGCGATTACGATCCATCGGCGCCAAGCCGGGTCGGCAGAAGTGGTTTCTTCCGGCATCGGTCAACGCACCCCATCGACGTGGTGAACCACCGCACGTGGCGGGTCGATGATGAAGAATTGCGCGATCGGATAGGCATAGGCCGCAAGCATCAGTACAAGCACCACGACATTCCAGGTCGCAAACCCGTTTAGCACTATGGGAACGCGGTGAGGCGGGTGGAGCGCCTGGGCATAGATAATCCGATTGGGAGTCGAAGCGGGCGCCATAGCTTCGCGCGCGATGGGGCGAGCGGCGAGGTTCCGAACGAAAAGAAGGGCGCTCACCAGTAGGATGAAACCGCCCACAACCGACATGTCGACCCAGGGCGCCCACCATGCGATGACCGGATCGGCATAATTGAAATGTGCCACGCGCCGCCATTGGCCGGCCAAACCCAGCCAGTGCCAGGGCAGCGTGAGGACGAACATACCAATTGTCCAGAGCCAGAGCTGCGTTCGCTGGCTCCGGAGCTCGCCGGCTTGGCGGCCAGTGAGCTGCGGCCAAATCTCGTACGCGATCGCGAAATACATAATCACCGCGGTGCCGCCGAAGATGAGATGAAAATGTGCGGTGACCCACGACGTGTTATGGACCATGGCGTTCACGCCATAGCTCATGTTGATGAGACCCCCGCCACCGCCCCAAAACAACATGACGAAGGAAAGTCCGGTCGCCAACACCATCGGCCGGTCCCACGGCAGCGCCCAAATCCAGCCGAACAACCCTTGGCCTCCGCGCAACCGCCCCGCGATCTCCATAGAGGCGGTAATGGTGAAAACGGTGAGTAGGGTTGGCACCGTGACCAGCAACGTCAGGAACATGTGCACAAATTTGAAGCCGGTTGAATGTTCGGGGTCCATAAACAGATGATGCATGCCCACCGGCAGGCTATAGAGTAGGAACGCAACAAAAGTAAGCCGTCCCATCATATCGCTAAATAGCCGCCCGCCTGCCGCCCGCGGCGCCATTGTGTAAAAGGCGGTATAGGATGGAATGAGCCAGAAATAGACGATGGCGTGAAGCGTCCAGGAGAATAAGGTCCGGGTTAAGCCAATATCCAGCGTCTGTCTCCAGCCCAAAGCTGCCGGTAGGACGAGAAAAAGCACTTCGGCAGCAACCCCAATCGTGGTCCAAAGCCACAATATTGCATTTGCAACCGTCGCGAACATCGCTAGTGGGACAGGCATGCCGGGGTTGGCGCGCTTGAACCGCGCCATAGCCATGATCATCAGCACGCACCAGATCCAGGACCCGGCAATTACCAAAACGGTGCCGATATAGTAAAAGGGGCTCGCAATGAGCGGCGGGTAAAATGTATATAGGACCGACGCCCGGCCCATGAACACGGTCGCGACGGCCATGAGCGTCCCCACGACCCCGAGCGCATACCCAGCCCAAGCCCAGCGAGCTTTGGCCCAGCGCGGTCTCGGCAACAAAATAGCCGAATCCCATGATGAAAAACGTAGGCAGGATATACGCCATGACCGAGCCATGGGCGGTGACGGAAGTGAAATAATGCTCTGGCGTAGCAAACGGCGCCGCGATAGGGCTGCGCACCCACATCTGCCAAACCCCAAGCACCACCGCCACCAGGAAGAAAACAAAGGCCACCCAAAAATGTGCCAGAACCAAGTTCTTACTGCGCAGCACAGGCAATTCTCCCGTCGGAGCCGGGTTTGAACTCGGATTGCGGGAGCACCCGCACCCGGGCGAGCATTTGGCTGTGCCCCAAACCGCAGTACTCGTGACACGGCATCAGCAAATCCCCGGTCTTGGTGAAGACCGTATGGACCTGGCTGACATAGCCGGGCACTACCATTGTGTTCACGTTCGTGCCGCTGACCAGAATCCCATGGATCACGTCGGGGCTGGCGAGCCGGAGGGTCACTAATGTGCCCTCGGGCACAACGAGGCATTGCGGAACAAAAGCGAATTGCGTGGTGACCACCCGTGCGGTGATTTGCCCATTCGATTCCACCTTCGTGCCGAGATTTCGCTCGGTAAATTCGCTGCTGAGGTGCAGCGTCTTGGGATCGATCGTCTCGATGTTCGACGGCGGATTCCGATGCAGCGCCAGAGCAGCATAGAGAATGGCCACTAGAATGCCGGCAACCACGCCGCCCATCGCCAGCGCCCAGCGTAACTCGGCGCGAAGTACGGATGGTTCGTCCGTCGCCATCGTTTAGCCCACGAACCCGCGAGGGACGAAGAATCCGAGATAGACAAAGAGCCAGTCCGCGATCAACAAAGCGATCGCGATTCCCGCAAGCGCCAGCGCCCCAGCCGGCACCGGGCCAAGCGTCCGGGCCGCTAACTCCGGATCCAGCGGCAAATCATCCCGCTCGGGAGGATCTACTGGCATCGCGCCCTCCAAGCCGACCTATTCCGACCTTACTGCCCTGGCAGGACACGCGCCGCTTCGCGTTATGTCAACTAGGCCGAAACGGTCCGCCTCTCTGCGCAGCTGGCTATGCGCGGACCCGTGACCGTTGGATTCCACAAGCCCAATGGTGCAGACGATTCCCCCAAAAGGACAACTCTGGTTTCAGGCCGCACCGTAAGCTTGGAACTGCTCGAGGCCGAGCTCGTTTCGTCAACGTGAAGCTCGACCTCGGCCAGCAACCTCGCGCAGAGAAATCACGGAGCCCCACGCAGCTCCAAGCGCCAGAGGAGCTGCGGGAGCTGCGCCTAGACACGGCCAGCATGTGCTTGGTGTTGCTTGTGGCTCTTGCGTCCCTCTACACGTGCTATTTGGCGGCCGGCATTATAGTCCCCCTGACCGTGGCGGCCGTGCTGTACTTGCTGCTTCAGCCAGCGCGGCGCTTCCTATGCGAGCGTCTGCATCTGCCCGCCGCCCTGGCCGCCATTGTGCTGATCATTCTCGTATTTGCTTTGATCGGCGGAATCGGCTTCGCCATCGCCCTGCCCGCCTCGGGCTGGATCGCTAAGGCACCGCAAGGCATACATACTCTCGAACAGAAATTGTACTTCTTGCGCGAGCCGATCCACTACATGCGGCGAGGATTGGAGCAGTTCGAGAGTGCAGTTTCCGGCCCACCCGGCCAACGACCAATCGCCGTTCAGCAAACCACCGCTCTGGACGGAGTCGGGCTGGGAATCCTGCAAGGCACCCGTCTTGCAATGAGTCAACTGCTCGTGATTGTCGTCGTGCTCTTTTTCCTTCTCGCTGCCGGCGATGCCGTTTTGCGCAGCATCGTGGAGATCCTGCCCCGCTTCGGCGCAAAGAAACGCCTTGTGGAAATCGTGCTGGATACCGAGCGGAACATCTCCGCCTATCTCGCGACCATCACCATGATGAATGCGGTGGTTGGAGTGGCCAATGGGATCCAGACCTGGTTGTGCGGCCTACACGACCCGCTGCTTTGGGGGACTTTGGCGTTCTTACTCAATTACATTCCAATCCTCGGGCCATTGACGGGTATCATGGCCTTCTTCCTGGTTGGCTTGTTTACCTACGACGTGATCTGGTGGGCTTTTCTTCCAGCGGGCATCTATCTGGCCATTCACGTGGCCGAAGGCGAGGCGATCACGCCTATGCTTGTCGCCTACCGGTTTACGCTCAATCCGGTGTTGGTCATTATGTCCTTGTTCTTTTGGCATTGGATGTGGGGCGTGATCGGCGCATTACTGGCGGTTCCGCTGTTAGCGATTACCAAGATTTTCTGCGACCGAATCGAGCCGCTGGCGCCTATCGGCCACCTGCTCGGCGGGTCACGCAAACGGTACACGGCGGCAACGTAAGTGTCGGGAATGATGCTGGCTTGACGTTTATGTAATTACACGAGCCACGCCCTTGCGACCCATCGTGCTTGTGGTCTGTGCACGACTGATCTGGTTCCGAGCATGTGCGGGGCTGTGCTGCCACAAAGGCTGAGAGCGTTTGCAGTCACCTGAAAACGCTCTCTGGAGTTATTGGCGCCTATTAAGCCGCCCCGTGCTAATATTTCCCACTGCTACTACCACCGGTCCCCGTGCTGCTACCGGTGCTTCCGCTCATACCAGAGCCTGTACCCGCCCCGCTTTTCGCAGAGCCGGTATGAGAACTGCTTGTTCCAGTGCCTGTGCTAGCGCCAGAGCCCGCGCCGCCCATCTGGCTCCCGCCGGTCCCGGACGTAGACGATCCGGAAGACATTCCCGTACCGCCGCCGCCCGACATTCCCGTGCCGCCGCCCCCCATGGCGCCGCCTCCTCCTGCCCCACCAGCCCCTGCACCGCCGCCGCCGGCTCCTTGGGCCATTGCTGGAAGCGCGACCGCAGCGGAAAACATCAAGGCTGTAAAGATCGTTACGATACGCATATCTGCTCGCTCCTGTCCTAAGCCTCAAGCGAAACGCGACAGGTGAGCGCGGGTTTTGCCATGGCTGTAAGCATGGCGGGATCACAGCCGCGCGGCCAAAAGCTGCCCCTCGGGACCTGATTTCAATCGAAAGGTTCAGAACCTCCCGCTTGAGTTCCCCCAAGGGGAACTCCCTCACGCGAGAAGCAGGTCAACTCTGAGCGGCCGTATCCCGGTACCACGCCGGCTTCCGTTTTTCCCGGAACGCGGCCGTCCCCTCACGCCCCTCTTCCGATCCGCGTGCGGTCCAGCTTTCGTGCGCAAGCAATGCCATCTCGCGCTCCGTCAAAATGAAACCGTTGGCGCCCAGAAAGCTGCGCTTCGTGGTTGCAATTGCACCGGGCGCGCCGAGCAATATGGCGTCCAGGACCTGTCCGAGTTTCTCTTCGACTTGCGCCGCGGACACGACCTCATGCACCAGCCCAATGCGGCAGGCTTCAGCGGCGCCAAACCGCTCGCCGGTCAGGGCATACCGCCGCGTATGTCGCAAGCCCATGGCATGCACCATATGCGTGGAAATCGGCGTTGGCGCGACGCCAACTCGCACTTCGGTTAATCCAAAAACCGCCTCGGGCGTTGCTAAAGCAACGTCCGTGCAGCAGACAATCCCGCACCCGCCGCCGAAACACGCCCCATGAATAATGGCTATTGTGGGCTTGGGAAGCTCGTTCAAGCGCTGGCACGCTCGTACCGTGCTCATTGAGGCTTGAAAAGCCCGCTCTGCGGAATAATGTGCGGCCTCGTTCAGCCAATTGATATCGGCCCCGGCCTGAAAATGCTTGCCCGCCCCGCGTAGAACTACCGCTCGCACGGTTGCGTCGGACTCAAGCTTGTGCAAGCCATCGATGAGAGCGTTTAGTAGGTCGTCGTTATAAGCGTTTCCGACCTCTGGACGATTAAGGGTTACGGTCGCAATGCCCCGGTCATCGATGGTGGTCAGTACAACGTTGCTCACGCGACGATCTCTAGCCGCTCACCCTTTTGCCGTCGAGCCTCCTGCCGTCCGTGCCGGCAGGACGGCGGCTAGAGGTCTTGGGGATCGCCTGCAGCCTCCTCATATGCAGGGAGCCAGAACGGCGTCTGAGCCACAATTGTAACACGGCTTTCTTGAACTACGCATTCTAGCCATTGCGCATCGCAATGTTCATTCATGGCAGTTGTATAGCCCGTGAGCAAGCGGGCCTGATTTTCATCGGACCTTCCGGGTCAGGCAAGTCCGATCTCGCAATGCGGCTCATTGCACGCGGCTTTATCCTGGTCGCGGATGACCAGGTCTCCTTCGAGAAGGGTATCGCCCGGCCTCCACCGAGCCTCGCTGGTCTGCTCGAAGTACGGGGCCTTGGCGTCCTCCGCCTCCCCTATCTCGCCGAGGTACGGGCGGTACTGGTCATTGAGCTCGGGGCGATCGAACCTCGGCTGCCAGCCCCGGTCCGGCATTCTGATCTGGACTTGCCGCTTTTGCGGCTCGATGCCGCCCTACCCTCCGCCCCAGAGCGCGTCATCCTCGCCCTGGACTGTGCGCTGGGCCGAGTAGAACAGATTGCTGGAGCATTCACGTCATGAGTGACCGCCGCCGGGTTGTTCTGGTCACCGGACTTTCGGGGGCGGGGAAAGCTTCTATCCTGCACGCGTTGGAAGACCTGGATTACGAGGCGATCGACAATCCGCCGCTCAATTTGGTCGAGGCGTTGGCGGCGAGCTCGGACCGGCCGCTCGCCATCGGAGTGGACGCCCGCACGCAAGGTTTTGATGCTGGGGGAGTGCTCGAAACCATGGCCCGGCTACGGGGTTCTCCCAACCTGCGACCGGAGCTGATCTATGCCTGGGCGGAGGAGTCGGTGCTGCTTCGGCGATATACGGAAACCCGGCGGCGCCATCCTCTTGCCCCGCTCGGCCGGGTTTCGGACGGCATCGCGGCAGAGGAGGCCCTTACCGCGCCTTTACGCCAAGCGGCAGATTTGCTGATCGACACCTCAGACCGGCCATTGGCTGATCTGCGTCGGCTCATTGGCCAGGCCTTCGGCCAAACGACGGACTTCGATGGCTCTGCCGGCTTGCTAATATCGTTGATCTCGTTTGCCTATCCGGCAGGGCTGCCGCGGGAGGCAGATTTGGTATTCGACGCAAGATTCTTACGAAACCCGCATTACGATCCCATATTGCGCCCACGTACCGGGCTGGAGCCGGCCGTAGGGGTATATGTTGAAGCTGATCCCGATTACTGGCGATTTCTTGCAGCAATCACTCAGCTCTTAACCATTCTGTTGCCGAGGTTCGTGCAAGAGAGCAAGAAGTACGCCACCGTAGCCATTGGGTGCACCGGGGGGCGGCACCGGTCGGTCTGGATCGCGGAGCGGCTGGCAGAGCATCTTGCGCAGGAGGGCTGGCGGCTACACGTCACACATCGGGAGTTGGCAAAGGAGGGCAGCGCGGCCAGGGCCCTGGCAAGCGGCCTAGCCGCGCACCGGCGTGCGCCGGAGGCGGGCGATCAATCCGGCCGGAGCGGCTGTTGAGAAGAATCCCATGGCGTGGCGCCTGCCGCGCTAAGTCAGGCGGAGGAGGCCTGAAAACGACGCAAATGTCACCCAATAATACAAATAAAGCGGAATCGGCGAGCGTCCTATGATCGGCATGGTGCTGGTGACCCACGGGCGGTTGGCTGAAGAGCTCCGCCGGGCCATGGAACATGTGGTCGGGGCACAGCGGAACGTCGGCACGGTCTGTATCGGTCCCGAGGATGATATGGAGACCGCACGGGCGCAGATCGAGAACTCTATTCAGGCCTGTGATACAGGCGATGGCGTCGTCCTGCTGACTGATATGTTCGGAGGCACACCTAGCAATCTGGCCATCTCGCTTATGGATCGGCGAAACGTGGAAGTTATCGCGGGTGTAAACCTGCCTATGCTGGTCAAGCTGGCCAAGGTGCGATCTTCGCAGCCTTTGGCCGCAGCGGTCGATTGCGCGCAGGCAGCAGGTAGAAAATACATCGCCGCTGCGTCCCACGTACTCCAAGGATGCAACGGGGCGGCCGCCAACCCTGGGGATAAAGGCCGAACGGGTACGTCCGGGTGAGATCTAGCCCATGAGCGACGGGGGAGAGGCGCCGGTCATTAGCCGCACTCTCACCGTGCCGAATCGTAGGGGCCTTCACGCCCGGGCCGCCGCCAAGCTCGTGACTTTGGCGGAGCGCTTCGGCGCTTCGGTTGACGTACTGAAAGACGGACAGAGCGTTCCCGCGCGCTCGATCATGGGGTTGATGATGCTCGGCGCTGGCAAAGGAGCGGAAATTGAACTCCGCGCGACTGGCTGGGATGCGAAAGAGGCGCTCGACGCGATCGCCGATCTGATCGAGTCCGGCTTTAATGAACAGGATTAAGCCGCCGCCGCCCCAGCATAAACGTCCCATAGCCCAATCGATTAAAAGCGGGCGCCCTGAGGCCACGTTCAAAGGCATCCCTGTATCTCCAGGGGTCGCGATTGGTCCCGTATTCGGCGCGCATGAGCCCGAGGCAAAAGCCGAATACCGGACAATCGAGCCTTCGGAGACGCCAGGCGAGCTCGCCCGGCTTGAAGACGCGATCGCCCGGTCGCGCAAGCAATTGGGCAAGCTGCGAGCCAATCTGGGGCTGCTCCCCGACGAGAGCCAGGCGGAGATTGCGCCGCTCATCGATTTTTACGAGCGGATGCTTGGCTCGACGCGGCTGCTCGAGGGGGTGCGTCAGCGCATCAGGGAGCAGTTTCTGGCGGCGGAGCCTGCCGTTACGGCCGAGGCTGAATCGCTCGCCGGCTTGCTGCTGGCGCGGCTCACACCTGAAACCTCGTCCGAAGAACGGTCGGGCCTCGAACGCCGGGCCGAGGAGATCCGTGAGATCGGGCGTCGTCTCGTCCGCAACCTAACCTTCGCTCCATTCCGCAGCTTTGCCGGGCTGCCCGAGGGGGCGATCCTGGTTAGCGAGGCTCTGCGGCCCGCGGATGCCGCCCTGCTCGATCCGTCCCGGCTTGCTGGCGTAGCAACCGAGGAGGGTGGGGCGGAAGGGCATACGGCCGTCATGTTGCGGGCGCTCGGGGTGCCAGCGGTGCTCGGGGCGGCCGGGATCGCTCATGCCATGCAGCCCGGCGACATCGCCGTGGTCGATGGCGGGTCGGGCGCGGTGACGCTCAATCCCTCGCCGACCCACTTGGCTGCCGCCCGGCGGGGGGTCACGGCCTTCGCGCGGGAACGTCAGCGCCTGGCACGGCTGTGTCGCCTGCCCGCCGAGACTCAAGACGGCACATCCATCGATCTCCAGGCCAATCTCGAACTGCCGATCGAGCTGCCGCTGATCGCCCAATCCGGCGCCCATGGGATCGGCCTGTTGCGCACTGAATTCTTATTCATGAACCGGGAGAGCGTGCCGGACGAAGAGACCCAGACCGAGGCCTACCGCACGGTGGTGGAGGCGATGGGCGGCGACCCGGTCACCATACGGGCCCTCGACTGGGGCGGGGAGAAGGAAATCGAGGCGCTTTCGAGCCAAGGATTGGTGCCCAGCGCCGACGTGAATCCGGCGCTCGGCTTGCGCGGCATCCGGCTTTTGCTGCGCCGGCCCGAGTTGCTCGAGACGCAATTTGCCGCAATCCTTCGCGCTGGCGTGGCCGGGCCGGTGCGGATCCTGTTGCCGATGGTGACCCATGTCGGGGAGGTACGGGCGGCACGGGAGATTTACGACCGGGTGGTGCGCCGGCTGCGCCGGGCGCGGGTGCGCATCCCCGATGAGCTGCCGCCGCTCGGTATCATGATCGAAACGCCAGGCGCCGCGCTTTCCGCGGATGCGCTGGCGCTGGAGGCCGATTTCTTTGCCATCGGCACCAACGACCTTACCGCCTATACGCTGGCGGTGGATCGCGCCGAGGCCGATGTGGCCGATCTCTACGACCCGCTGCACCCGGCCGTGCTTCGGCTCGTGCAGTTCGCGACAGAAGCCGCGCTTCGCATGCGGATGCCGGTTTCGGTATGCGGGGAGATGGCTTCCAATCCGAAGCTCACCCCCCTGCTTCTCGGGCTCGGCCTGCGCAGCTTCAGTATGAATGCCTCGGCCGTGCCGCGGGTGAAACAGGCCGTGCGTGCGGTGATGATCGATTGGTGCGCCCGGTTGGCGCGGCGGGTGATGGAGCAATCGGACCCGGCACGGATTCAGGAGATTGTGTTGGGGGAGGAGCGGGGGTAAATGCCGGCCGACGCTACCCGGGCGATTCCAACCGCTCACACACGAGCACCTTCATCACCTCATCTCCGAGGTGATTGATCACCTTCACTGCGATGCGGCCGGATTTCGGGCGCGGGAAGGGGCGGGAAGTATCGCTGTAGATGCTGGACCACGCCTCTGGATCGATTTCCGCTCGCAATGTGGTTTTCAGGGCCTTGTAGGGATCGTTCGCACCGAGGAAGTAGGCATGGCGAACGAAGAAGCTTTCCTCGTTGCGGTCGGTATCGATCATCCATACGGCGATCGTATCGGTGCTGTCGGACTCGACCTTGCCCTCTTGCGGGCGGAAAATATCCACGC
>JAFAHH010000654.1 GCA_019237355.1 Acetobacteraceae bacterium
CGGGATCGGGCAAACCGGACGCATTGCGGTAAACCGTGCCTGTCATCCCGAGCTGTCGAGCCTTGCGGGTCATACGGTCGGCGAAGGCCGGCTCACTGCCGCCCAGCCCCTCGGCGAGCACCGTGGCGGCGTCGTTGGCTGATCGGGTAACAAGACCCAGAATCAGATCTTGCACCGACACCGAATCACCCGGTCTCAGTCCGAGCTTCGTTGGCGCCCGGCTCGCCGCTTCGTCCGACACGGGTAAATACTGGTCGAGCCGAATCTGGCCGGCGTTCAGCGCTTCGAATGTCAAATACAGCGTCATCATCTTGGTGAGCGACGCCGGATATGTGATCGCATCGGCGTTCTCTTCGCTCAGAACACGGCCCGTTTCGACATCGATCAGGATGGACTCGTTGACCAAAGGCGGACCGAAGCCCAGCGCCCCGTGATGAGCGTGGGCGTGGTACCGCGGGTGGTGGGCAGCTTCCGCCTTGCCGGCAGCGAACATCAACACTGCGGCAAGAGCACCTATACCGCCGCATACAACAATTCGCCGTACACGCGCACCGGCGCCGCAGGGCGCACCACGTTCCCTGCATTCGAAGACTGTCACTTCACCCCCCATTTCCCCCGTCGACTGCAAGCATTATCGAAACGCAAGCAGTCTACGACGGACAGGTTATTAAAAACGTTCATTGCTGTCTACAATTTAGCAACGGGTAGCAGATATTCTCCGGGACTAATCGGAGGCTGGTTTCGCTTCAGGCGCATGGCCGGCCCAACTTAGGATTGGCAAACGGCAAGTGTAACACAGTGATGATCGGCCCTTCCGCGGTCTTCGTCCTTCTTGTTGTCGTGTTCGCGCTGATATTTGTCGGGCTGGCAGTCAAATCGGTACCGCAAGGATACGAGTGGACGGTCGAGAGATTCGGCCGCTACGTGCGCACGCTCGAACCGGGGCTGGCGCTCCTGATCCTGATCATCGACCGAATCGGCGCACGCGCGGTTGATGGTGTGCATCTGGCTGGCTGCCCCGGCCCTGGGCACGGCCGTGGTCACCAGGATCGCGCCAGGTCCTCACTGGGAATATCAGACGCTTCTTTTTGCGGGCCTCGCGATTGCAAGTATAGCGGTCGGCCGGCTCACCTTGGCTCACGATCGCTCCTTTTTGCGGGCAACCCACCTCAATCGTCGGGCAGAGACCTATATTGGCCGGACCTTCACGCTCGACCGGCCGATTGTCGACGGACGGGGCCGACTCAAGATTGACGACACGGTCTGGCTTGTCGAAGGACCTGAGCTTCCAGCCGGAACGCACATTCGCGTGACCGGTGCGGATCATACGCTGCTCCGCGTAACGCCGTGTTGATTTCTTCCTTGTGCGTTGCACAAGCAGCCTTGTGATGTGACCGGTACGGGGCTATTTCCTAGCTTTGTGCAACGCAACAGCGATAGGCTGTTCTGGAGAGGTGGAGCAATGGAATCGAAAGGAAGGCGCGGCTTGCGCGCGGCACCGATCGGCGCAACCCCGCCGGCCACCGGGATGACTGAAACTTCGGCCGTAGCCCTCAAAGCAATCGAAGACCAGGCGGAGGCCGAAGCGCCGATTGAGATCACAGTGTCCTCCCAGGGGAGTGCCGCCGGACCGGGCGCGCAAAGCGAGTCCAAGTCCCCGCCGCCGACCGGCTTTTCCGAGATTTTGACCGATGTCGGCCGTCAAAACTTCGCGGCTTTTTTCGACTCGCAGACAGCGCTGGCCCGCGGATTGGAGACGCTTAGCACAGAGATTACCGGGCTGGCGCTGGCCGGGGTCGACGCTGCGGCGCGTACAGCGACCGACGCGCTTTCCGTCAAGACGATAGCCGATGCGATCGAGGTCAATGCCGGTTTCACGCGCCGGAGCTTTGATGCGCTGATGGTTGGCTCGGCAAAACTGTCGGAAGCGGGTTTCAAAGTGGCTGCGGAAGCATGGCACCCGCTCCTGACGCATTTCGGCAAGAGCTGGACTGGGGCCGCTTGTCTTGCACTCAGACGGGGGTAATACCTATTCGATTTTGGCCAGAAAAGTGCGGATCTGACCATCAATAAAGCGCCATTCGGGAGTAGCCGGGGCGGCACGCGCGGCGCGGTGACCGAGATCCGACTCGATTTCCGCATAGGTCGGCTGCTTGACGCCGTCGCGAATTCGCCGAGCCCCGTCTAACCCCAGCAGCCGATCGCTGGTACTCGGCAGGATCAGCACCGGCGCTGCAATTTGCGATAGTGCCACACTCATATCGCCGCCGAAGGGCGCGGCAATGTCATGCCCTCGGCAAGCGGCATAGCGCAGGACGAGTGAAGTCGCATCCCCACTGGCAGAAGAGCGCGCGCTCTGCTCGATCTCATTCGCCAACTGCGTTGGAGATATCCGGTCGAGATAGGTGGCAGACACCAGCCAAGGGTAATAGAGCATGCCCGCCAGCCGGAGCCCTTCAACCGGGTTGTGGTTGTAACGGCCGCCGTCCCACTGCGGATCGAGCGCGATAACGGAGGTCATCAGATCGACGGTAAGCTGGAAATTAGCCTCGACCTTTGGGGTCGGAACCAGGAGGATCAGGCTGCGGACCATCTCGGGATGGTGG
>JAFAHH010000291.1 GCA_019237355.1 Acetobacteraceae bacterium
CCTGACGCGGATGTCGACCATGCCGCCATTGCTCTGGCCGGGCCGCGAGCGGGCGCGGTTGGCTGCGAGACCTGTGGCCTGGTCAGCATGCCCATTCCGAAATTCGCATCGGAATGCCTGCGCTGCGGGTCGCATCTCCATCACCGCAAGCCCAATAGCCTCCCGTGCACTTGGGCGTTGGTGTTTGCCTCGATTATACTTTATGTGCCAGCTAATGTGTACCCCGTGCTTACAGTCATTCAGATGGGCTCGGGGGCGCCAAGCACGATCATGGGCGGCGTGGAAGAGCTTCTGGCGGCCGGCATGTGGCCGCTCGCGGCCTTGGTGTTCTTGGCGAGCATCATGGTTCCTATGCTCAAACTGATCGGGCTGATGTTCATGATGCTCACGACTCAGTTTGGCTGGCGGAGCCGATTACGCGACCGCACCATGCTGTATCGGATCGTGAGCGCAATCGGCCGGTGGTCGATGATCGATATCTTCATGACCTCGATCCTGGTCGCGCTGGTGCAGTTTGGCTCCGTGGTCACGATCGACCCCGGTTTCGGCGCCCTGTCGTTCGCTGCCGTCGTCATACTCACGATGTTTGCTGCCGAGACCTTCGATCCGCGGCTCATGTGGGATGCGGCTGCACAGTCCCAGGAGAAATATGCATGAGCGAAGCTGAAATCATTCAGCCGAAGGCCGCGGTCGCGACAGTGGACAAGCGGCGGCGCCTGCCCCTGATCTGGGCCATTCCCATCATTACCCTCCTGATCGCGGCTTGGCTCGTCTGGGATACGTATTCGAAGCGCGGGCCAACCATCACCATCACTTTCGATGGTGCTGAAGGCCTCACCGCAGGCCAGTCGCAGGTGAAGTATAAAGACCTGCAAATGGGCCTCGTGAAGTCGATGGACCTCACCAAGGACCGGCAGCACGTTGTGGTAACGGTGGCGACCAATAAGGAGGCGGAATCGCTGCTCACTTCCGGCGCGCAGTTCTGGGTGGTGAAGCCTCGGTTCTTCGCGGGTAGCATTTCAGGTCTCAGCACTTTGTTATCTGGCTCTTACATCGGCCTGCTGCCTGGCGCCCCTGCTGGCCGCGCGGAGCGGCACTTCACCGGGCTCGAGGACCCGCCGGTGCTGCAATCAGCCGTTCCGGGACATAGCTTCCTGCTCAAGGCGGACCGGATCGGTTCGATCAATGTCGGCTCTCCGGTGTTTTACCACGACATCGCGGTGGGCGAGATTCTCGGCTGGGATTACGGCGACATGGCGCAGTCGGTGACCATCCACGCCTTCGTTCGCGCACCGTTCGATAAATATGTACATGATGAGACCAAGTTTTGGAACGCGTCTGGCCTATCCGTAAAGCTTGGCTCCGAGGGAGTGCACGTACAGGTCGAATCACTGAAGGCTTTGCTCCTCGGCGGCGTTGCGTTCGAGACACCCGAGGTCGACCAGGCGTCCAGCATGAGTGCTCAGAACCAGACCTTCCCCTTGTATGCGGACCGCGAGGCCGCAGACCAGGCCGGCTTCCGCCGGAAAATACCATTCTTGGCTTATTTTCAGGGGTCGGTTCGGGGTCTAAACCCAGGCTCACCGGTTACGTTCGACGGGCTTCAAGTCGGGCATGTCACCAGCGTCGAGCTCGAATACGATCCGCAGAGCGATTCCATCCGGGCACCGGTCCGTTTCGAAGTTCAGCCAGAGCGCGTCTCCAACATCCATCTGGCTGAGGGCCGCGGCCCCGTCGCCAACACGCGGATGCTGGTGCAACGTGGGCTAAGGGCGCAATTGGATACGGCAAATCTGCTCACCGGGCAAAAGCTCGTGTCACTCGACGTGATGCCGAATGCGCAGCCAGCGGAACTCGGAATGGACGGTGCCACCTTGGTCATGCCAACGGTGCCCGGCACATTTGCGGGACTGACCGACACGGTTCATGATCTGCTGGCCAAGGTCAACGGGATGCCGTTCGAGAAGATCGGGCAAAATCTAGACGATCTGTTGCATGGCACAAACGATCTCGTTAATAGTCCACAACTCAAAGAGAGTCTGCAATCTATGCAACTCATGATGGCCAATCTGCAGCTCTTGGTGAAGCGGCTGGATACCGACACGGCGCCCGCGCTCAAACGGCTGCCGGCTATGGCTACAAGCTTGCAGGAGACGCTCACGAACACCAACAAGCTGCTCGGGTCGCTGGATACCAGCTACGGAGAGGATTCCAGGTTCCGCCGCGAAATGGACCGGCTTCTCGTGCAAACCAACGACATGGCGCGGTCGTTGCGCGCTCTGGCGGAT
>JAFAHH010000346.1 GCA_019237355.1 Acetobacteraceae bacterium
GCCTTCTCGTAGCGATCGTACGGCAAGAGGGAGGCGATGACGTCGATGGCGCAGGAACAGCGATGTAGAGCCTGCTGGTTGTTGCCATTCGCCGCCATGCAGGCGAATACGTATTCGGACCGGGTCTCGGTCGGGTAGTCGGTGCGATCAGTGGCGGATGCCGTTCCCGCAGTACCCAGACTGGCCGCCTGCCACGCAAGGGCGATGGGTATTACTGCCGCACGCCAAGCCGTCATCCGCTCTCCGTTATCTCGCTTCGCCCCTCATTTTATGCCTTCCGGCAACGTGAGGCCCACGATGTCGGTCATTGTGGCCCCAGTAAACCGCGCGCCCTGCACATTCGCCCGCGTGAAATCTGCGGCGGTGAGGTCGGCGCCCGCAAAGTCTGCATTTCTGAGATCGGCGTCGACGAAGCGCGCATGGCCGAGCTTGGCAAAGCGGAAGGTAACGTGGCCAAGGCCGGCGCCCGTGAAGTTGGCGCCGTCCAGTCTCGCACTCTCGAACGACGTCCGCAGCAGCCCCATTGACTGGTTCCGCATGTCAACGCTCATGCGGGCGTGAACGAAACGAGCGCCACGCATGTCGTCGAACCCGAAATTCACTGTGATCGAGGCATCCGACAGGTCGGCGTCGGCGAAGGTGGCCGATTGGTCAGGCGTGTTGTTCATGCCAGTCGAAGTGACGATGGTCTGCAACTTGGCGCCGCGCAGCTGTGCGCGGGAGAAGTTGGCCCGCATGATCCAGGCGAGTGTTAGGTCCGCTCCCGAGAGGTCGGCGCCGGTCAAGTCGGCGCCCACCAGCTTCACGCTATGTAGGTTGGCGCCCGACAGGTTCGCGCCGGAGAGATTGGCGCCGGTCAGATCAAGGCCGCTGAGGTCGTCCCCGCTCATGTCCTTCCCAGCCAGATCGGCTTTCACCGGCGGGGCGGCGACTGAACCACGGACCTCATCGGCAGCGAGGTGACCGGCGGCCATCAGTGGTGGTTCAGGGAGAGCGAACAGCGCTGCTCCGAAAGCCGCGGCCACACTGGCGCTTCGGACCAAGCCGCGAGATACAGCTTTCCTCCGCCTGCACCACGCCGGTGTCGAGGTCCGAGGATAGCTCTGCCGGCCGGGGGAGCGGTGGCCCAAGCTTCGATCCTCGCATCGGGTTGGGGAGCCATACTGTCGAACGGGAAAAAGACCGAGGGCGCGATAAACCGAACCGATCGTCTCCATAGAGACCGGTATACTTGTCGAGGGCTAAGTACCCGTGCCAATCTCGCCATCGGTGGTAAAGTTGTGGCCCGCCACATTAACAATGGAGGAAGCACATGGCCTGGAAAAAACCGCGCGTGGTCGAGATTTCCGCTGCGATGGAAATCAACTGCTACGTTTGCGCTCAAGTCTGACGGAGTCGGTTCGGAAACCAGCGTCGTCGTGTCCCGATTGCCGGTGTTCTGACCATAACGGCGAGGTCGCCGGCCAAGCTTGCGGAGCGAGCTGAGGCCAAGCGGAGTAAATCCGCATTTAGGATTCACAGGACGAGGGGAGAGAGCCCCGCCTCTCACCTAAAAGCGATCCCCCACCCTTATGCTGTCGCCCAGCCGCTCGCAACGAGAGCGTGAAATCTGCGTTTAAGAAACGCTGCCCGCGCCGAAACGTGGCGGGCAAAAACATGAACTGGAGGAGCGCCGTGAGGACACGTGTTCAACTTCTCTGTCTCGCTGCCGCGACAGCGTTTAGCTTGGCTCCAGTGGCATTCGGACAAAGCGCGGGGTCGGGCGTCACGTCCGGGCCCGCAGCAGGCAGAAACGTGGCGCCCAGCAATAACGCCGAGGAGAAGAACGCCCCAGCCCATGGGGCAACGGCTGCTAGCCAATCTGGTGTGAGCGGGCAGAGCGTCGGATCAGGGGCGCCCGGGGTGGGAGCCAAGCCGGGTACGGAAGGCGGCCCCGCCCAAAACTCGCCCAATACTAACCGCTAGGACGTCCCACCAATTCGGTAAAAGCCGGCGGGCAGTTAGTCGGCACGCCCCGCTGCGTTTGGCGTGCCGATTGCATGTCAGTGGGTGAAGTCCTGCATCACGACGGGACCGGCGCGGGAGGGACACGTTCGTCAACCCGCAGCCAAGGTTAGTTCATGGTGCAGCTCATTCTCATTTTCTGCCTCGCTGGTAACCCGAATTCCTGCAAGGAGATCCGGCCGGTAACAGAGGACATTAATTCGCCCATGGCATGCATGACCATGGGCCAAATCGTGGCGATAAATGAGATGAAGCAGAGGCTCAGCTTGCAAGGCTACGTCCTGTCAAAATGGCGCTGCGAATTCGGTCGCCGCCCCGAAAGGGAGCTGTAGGCGCAATTCAGGACTTGCGGGCCTGTCTGGCACGGCGAAGAAGGAGCAACCGGCGCTCTAGACGCCGTTTTTCGCACTTCCTGGCGGAGGGGATGGGATTCGAACCCACGATACGAGTTGACCCCGTATAACGGTTTAGCAAACCGCCGCCTTCAGCCTCTCGGCCACCCCTCCGCCGGGACGGCGTCAGGCCGCGGGCGCACCGCGACCACACGGCGTTTGCAATC
>JAFAHH010000354.1 GCA_019237355.1 Acetobacteraceae bacterium
GCTGGCCAGACAAGGCTGACGGGGGCGCTCGTTAGTGCCTCGAACGAGGGATTGCTCCCATCGGGCAGGTCGACCATGTGATGACTAAAATGCGCCAGCACTCCTGCCAAATAAAAACCAGTAACCCATCTCCAAGTAGGCTGGTGCTGGCGCGGGCGGGCTGGCTTTGCGGCAGCAAAGGAAAAGACTCGGCGTCCGAACTTGGGCAATCCAGGAGGGCCGATCATAATCTCACCCGCGTACCGACAGTGATACGGTTAACAATACACGAGATCCCATCGCCTCAGCCGCCAAATCCGGAACCTGTGCTAAGGCCTAAAGTGACATCATAATAATTCCGCAGTCATACGCAAGCGGTCACGGTCGTGTGCGTCGCTATGCACCGCGAGGCTCGGCGAATTGAAGCCGGACGGGACGGGGCTGAATGCCGGCTTGCGTGGGAACGCTGACCGGGGCCCTCCGTTGGAATTGAACATGCACTCCAACGATGGGCGGCGCGATGACGACAGATCCGAAAACCACCGGGGCTAATCCTCCTTTGCCTCGCCAACAGCAGGAGCCGCCGGGTTTCACCCAGGAACTCGATCCGAGACCGGACCACGGTGAACAGTCCTACCGCGGCTGCGGCAAGCTGCAGGGTCGGGCAGCCCTGATCACCGGGTCGGACTCGGGGATCGGCCGGGCAGTAGCGATTGCCTTCGCGCGCGAGGGCGCTGATGTGCTGATTTCCTATCTCTGCGAGCACGAAGACGCCAAGGAGACCGCGCGCTGGGTTGAAGAGGCGGGACGGCGTGCGATCCTGGTTGCCGGTGATGTGCAGGACCCTGGGCACTGCCGCCGCCTGGTTGATCGAGCAGTGCAGGAATTCGGCAAGCTCGACGTCCTCGTCAATAATGCCGCTTATCAGATGACCTACTCGGAGGTCGAGGAGATCAGCGACGAGGAGTGGAACCACACCTTTCGCACTAACATCTACAGCATGTTCTATCTAACGAAGGCGGCCGTCGCGCACATGAAGCCGGGCGCGGCAATCGTCAATACAGCCTCTATCAACAGCAAAATGCCATCTCCGCAGCTGCTGGCCTATGCGACGACGAAGGGTGCGATCGCCAATTACACCGCCGGGCTGGCCCAGCTTCTGGCCGAGAAGGGAATTCGGGTCAATTGCGTGGCGCCCGGCCCGATATGGACCCCTCTGATACCTTCGACCATGGCGCCCGACAAAGTCGAGCATTTCGGCGAAAACACACCTCTCGGCAGACCGGGCCAGCCCGCGGAGCTGGCACCGGCCTACGTGCTGCTGGCCTCCGACGACGGCAGTTATATTTCGGGCGCCATGATCCCGGTCACCGGCGGCCGCCCGATGCTTTAAGCCAGCGGCGGCTGCTCCCGTATAATCACTCTGGAGATTTCTGATGGTCTGCGATGTTGCCCCGCCAAGCGGGGGCGCATTTCTGCCGAACCGGCGGCGGGTAATCCAATCGACAACGGCGCTATTAGCAGCAACCAGCTTGGGATCCATACCCGCTGACGCGCAGTCGGCCGGCACCCCGCGCCCGTCTGACCGGGACGAGAGGCAGATCGATGGCCGCCTGAAAGGCAAACGGATGCTGGGTTACATGCTTGCCCACGAGCAGTTCCCGGTTCCCGAACTGGTCAAGCTGGGCGGATCGGCGGCGAGCGCTGGCTTCGGCCTGCTCGCCACAAGCGATCATCTGCAGCCATGGCAGGCGAATGAGGGGCACGCCGGTGAGGCGTGGGTAACATTGGGAGCGCTGGCTGGGCGAGCGCAGCCCGCCTGGATCGGCACGACGGTGACATGTCCAACACTGCGCTATAACCCCGCAGTGGTAGCCGAGGCGTTCGCGTCGCTCAGTCTGCTTCATCCCGGCCGGGTATTTCTCGGGGTGGGTTCGGGCGAGGCGCTTAACGAGCAGGCCGCCACGGGCGCCTGGCCGCACTGGCCCGAACGTTGGGACCGGCTGATCGAGGCCATCGGCATCATCCGCGCGCTGTGGTCGGGACAGCACGTTGACCATCACGGCAAGTATTACACGATCGATGCCAAGCTTTATGACCCGCCATCACAGCCGATCCCGCTGATGACCGCCGCAAACGGTAAGAAATCTATGCGCTTGGCCGGACAGTACGGCGACGGACTGATCACCGACCCGTTAACTTGGCATAAATTCAAATCGGAATGGGAATCAGGTGCCCGGGATGCGGGCAAGGATCCCGCCGACATGCCGGTGCTTGTCGAGCAGTACGTGGTAGTTGGCGATAAAAATGACGCCGCGCAGGCGGCAGAGCTC
>JAFAHH010000381.1 GCA_019237355.1 Acetobacteraceae bacterium
GAGGATATGGTCAATGAACGGCGCCCCGCCCCAGCACGGGTTGGATCGCCCCTCCGTCCCCCGCAAGAGCGGCGCGGCATGCAGCAGCGCCTTCATAACCGGCTCGGGACCATCCATCCGGCGGTTGAAATCTCCGAGTAACACGAAGGGCGCTCCTTCCGTTTGGCGCTGCGCTATCCAGCCTTGTAGGGCCGGAATTTGGGTGCGGAGCACCTCGCAAGCGGGGCGATCGCTTCGGGTGATCGGCTCCTGCCAGCAACCTGTCTTTAAGTGTACGGCCAGCATGCGCAGCAGCCCCCCAGGGAAACGCAACGTGATGTCAGCCCCGCTTCGCAATGGATGGCGCGCTGCCGGGAACGGGTTGAGCGCGGCCAAATCAGGATTCGGGACCCAATCGATCCCGCGCCGGATTGCAAAGCCCACGCGCTGAACCACCCGGTCGTTGGTGAAGTGCAGCACATATCGGTCGGGGGGAAAAATTTGCGCCGCCATCTCGGGGCCATCAACCTCCTCCAGCGCCACCACATCCGCATTCAGGGCCTCGGCGTAACGGCGCAAGCGAAGGATATCTTCCGGGCGCTTCGGGCTGACTTCTGGGGGCAGCGACGGATCCCCAGCCGGCCGGGCTGTAAGCCATTCCAGGTTCCAGGTGGCCACCTTCAGTTCGGCCGCAGCGGCCAGCCCGGGAAGGAGCAGAAACATAAGAAGGATCAGGCGAATCACAGCAGAACCGGCTCCGGACAAGAGGGCGGAATTTGAGTCGGCTGGGCGCTTAACATCTGAGCGCCGCACTCAAGCAGGTAGTTCGCGATGGCATCGAACTCGTGCGGCGGGCGGGTGATATCGGCCGGATCGCCTTGCGGCACCCAGATCACCGTTTCATACCGCGCCCTGGTCAGCAGCACCCGGTAGGTATTAATCCGGTAGCGGATGGTGGCTGCCCGCTTCGGTTCAATCCACCGCGACCCGCTAAAGCTTCGGGCCACAAATCGATTATGCCGCCGCATCAGGTCATTCCCCCAGCATAAGCCCACATAATCGAGCTCCAATCCCTGGGCGGCGAATTGGGTGGCTGGCAGCTCAAGCGCATCGGAAGCGCGGACATCCGGCCAGTGCTTCAAATACCATCCAGCGACGGCCTCGGAATCGAGGTGCGGGAAATGCGGCCAAATCCCCTCCGCACGCAACCGCACCGCAAAGGAGCTGCATACCAGGCCTGCTCGCCGCGTTCCGCGTGACTGGCGTCGCAGATAGGCGCGCATTTCGGCGAGAGAGCGGGTCAGCCAAACAGAGGCCGCACTCGCGAGCTTGGCGGCGCGGCCCGGCTCATTCGCAAGAACCGCATCGGCCCAAGGCGCCGCCATGTGGGAGTGCAGGCCGCGCACAGAAGCTGGAAGGTGCAGATCGGCGTCGAGCTCTGCTTGGAGTGGCCCCTGAGTTAATTCATCGAACGCACCGGGTGCCGCAACGGCGCTCCACTCCGGGTGGGTGGCCAGAGCCTCAGCCCAGGCCGCAAGGCCCGCCTCTCCTGTATTGATCTCCTGGCCGGGCCCGACCAACGCGACAATCGCTGCCCAGTCCTGGTGCCGTCCCATAATGTCCAGGAACAGGGCTGCCTCACTTGCGGGATGGCCGAACCGGCGGCTTCCAAATTCTGCATCCCAGGCACGCTGCGCCTCGTCGAAGACAATCACGTGCTCGTCCGGCGGATCCGGCCGCGAAATGTTGTCGCGTAAGAATCCCAAGAGGGGCTGGATGGCGCTCTCGGCTTGCTGGCGGGCGGCGCGGGGGTTGCGGCCTTGCGCCCGCGCATCGCCCGCCAGCGCTGCTCGCAAGACATGCACGAGTGGAAGATTTCCGGTCAGAAAGGCTGCTCTATCATTCGAGCCAAATACCGCATGCAACCCGCATAGCGTTTTGCCCGACCCTGGGGCGCCGGTCACGAATAGAATAACGTGGCGCCGTTGGGCACGCGCGCGTCCGATCGCAGCCTTAATGGAAGCCATAGTGCCGAGCAGGTGACGGAGCTCAGCCCGCGCCGTCGTGATCTCATCCACGGTGTGGCGGGCAAAGAGCATGCGCGCCGCCTCAATGATGCTGACAGCCGGCCGGTATGGCGCTCTCTCCCAGCCCAAGGGCGTCAGCGCGCGCGCTGGGGACGGAACCCGGCTTACGATTTCCCGCAAAGTTCCGCCGAGCCCGGCGGGCGAGGCTTCGATAACCGGCGTGACCCCATGCCACAATAGCGGCCAGACGCGAACGGTGTCCGAAGCTTGCGGCGACACCAGCAAGGGGACGACTGGGTGTGTTCGGCTCGCCTCATGGAAATGCCACAGATCGAGCGCGTGATCCTCGGCCAAAGCGCGCTCGGCACTGCCGTTACGACTCCGGAAACAGAGCACAAGAATAGCCGCGCTGGTAATGATAATTGCATCGATTCGGCGCCCGAGCCGAAGCAGTGGGTAGCCGAGCAAGACGCGCCAATCAGCAGGGCAGTTGCCAAGGCCGTGGCGCAGTATCGCAATATGCTCCCGCACATGTTGTGCGCCTCCCGTGCGCCACGCTAGAGTTGCCCGGGGCACCTTTTCGGCGATTTGGCCGGCATCGCTTTCGGCGAATCCGGCCACACTGCCAGACCAGTAGGCGAACATCCCGCGAGCTTACGGGAGAATGTATTACCTAATCCTAAACCCGAACGCTGCCCGGAGCGTTAAGCGAGTGCCCGAAGGCCTAATGGGTCCAGCTCTTCGGGGGAGAGTCTGCTAATGGCCACACATAAATTTACGATTGGTCAACAAGTGCAGTTCGTTCCTGGAGCGGCGGAATTTCACATTCCAGGCGGACTTTATACAATCGTGAGAAAGCTGCCGGTTGAGGCGAATGAGTGCCAATACCGGGTCAAGAATGTCCGTGATGGACATGAGCGGATTCTGCGCGAAAGCCGGCTCACACCGGCGGCAGCTCCGATGGCAAAACTTCACGGTAGCTGAGCCGCCCCGCTAACGTCGTCGCGAAAGAGCTGGAAGCAAGCTTCAGAAGCGCGCCCCCGGATCGCATGGCTCTGCTGGGGCCAACTCCCCGGCTATGGCACGCTCGTGCAATTCCCAGGGCGAGGCGTCCGCCTTGCGCACGGCGAACATCTTGTCCGGATCGATAAGCGCCAGCGTTGGAGGCGAAGTCTTCATTTGCCCATTGAACCGCCAAATCATACCTACACCGCGATGCGGTTCGGCGCCGACCTTGCTGAGTAGGGTCTCGACACCAAGGCCGCCCAGAGCGCCAGACTGGCTCGTATGCTGACCCAGGCGCCCGGCATGGCGGGATCGCCGCTCAAGCGGATGAGCTCGGTTGACACCGCCGGCGTGGCGATGCCGAACAAGACCGCCGCGCAACTGAATGCCAGCGAGAAGCCGCAGGTGCGGATCAAGGGCGGCATGATCTCCGTTAGGAACGGGATCATAGCGCCGTTGTACATTCCGAAGATGAAGCAGAGCCACAGCTCTACCGTAAGCAGCCGGCCAAAGGACGGGGCCGACACCAGCCAGCTCACCGCGGGATAGGCGGTCACGATGTCAGCCGCGGTCAGGACCAGGAGCATCGGGCGGCGGCCGATCCGGTCCGAAAGCACGCCGCCGGCCAGCAGCCAAAAAAGAATGGAGGAGCCAACGCACAGTATCCCAATCAGAGCGTCGCGGTCGGCGAAGCCAAGAACCGGCTTTCCAGAGGTGGGCGTGGCGGCGATGAGGTAGGCAGTGGTGAAATAAAAGGTTGTGGTGGTCAGAGATGAAAGCACAATGCCCTGCCCGACGATCTTCCAGTTTCCAAGCACTACAAGCAGCACCTCGGTGCGCGTCGGATGACGCTTCTGCTGCTCGAACGCGTCCGTCTCCTTCAGCGAGCGGCGCAGCACCATGATTACCGGAATGATGAGGCAGCCGATCAGGAACGGAATGCGCCACCCCCATTGCGCAATCTGATCGGACGGAAGGACCAGGCCCAGCAGCCATGCGAAAATTACGGCGAGCTGCACACTCCCCTGTTGCCACGAGCAATAGAGTCCGCTGTTGCCAGCAGTGGCGATCTCCGCAACATAGACCGAGGCGGCGCCAAGCCCGGCGCCCGCTGCAAATCCCTGGACCAATCGCGCGATCAGCAGAAGTAGGGGCCCCAGAACGCCGATTGTCGCGTGGCCGGGGGTGAAGGCGATGATCGCGGTGCCGAAGGCCATCAGGCTGAGACTCAGCATGAGCCCAGGCCGGCGGCCTTTGCGGTCGATATAGGCGCCCAGCACCAGCCCGCCGATCGGCAGCATCAGGAATCCCGGGTCAAAGGTCACAAGCCTTGGCATGAGCGCGATGAATTCGCTCTCCGGCGGGAAAAAGGTTTTGCGAATCTGAATTGCAAAATAGCCATAGACAAAGAAACTATACATCCCGAGGAAGTTGCCGCTCGAGACGAGCACCACATTCCAGATTTTTTGCCGCCGCTCGGCTTGGGAAAGCATACTGTGTGCCCTCCTAGGGAGACGTGATTATCCCCTCTCCGCGCTCCTGCCGCGAGAGCCCACCGTAGATTTTCGAATTCCGGCGGCGCCCTGCCCGCGACGGCCCGCAGCAACGCAAAGGCCGTCAAGCATCCGTCAGCTCCGGTGATGAGCTTATTCAGCGGCGACCTTTCTGGCTCCGGGTAACGCCCTTGTTCTAGAGCAGATCGCGATCAGGTGGAATCGCGGAAGCGGTCCACATCGCGTGAATCTGCTCGCACAAAAAATCTAGCAGGCTGCGGAAGAACGCTGAAGTCGGTCATTCGCAAGCATCGACAGAAGGCCAGGGGCTTTGCCCCTGGACCCCAGCAAAGGCAGAGCCTTTGCAATCCAATCACTTAGTGGGTGGGGCCTGGGGCCTTTCGGCCCCAGCGGGTCCAGGGCAGAGCCCT
>JAFAHH010000691.1 GCA_019237355.1 Acetobacteraceae bacterium
CTCGAAGCCTCCAGAATCGCTCGAAAGGCAAAGTGAGGGCTATGGCAGAAAAACCGACCGCTGATCTTGTGGACGAATATCGCGATAGGGGCCGCATTCAGAGTTGTGAGGAGCAGTTTCAGCAATTCGGGAAATGCACCCGCTTTAGCGGCCCGATTCGCACGATACGCACCTTCGAGGATAACGCCCTGATCAAGCAGATATTATCGCAACCGGGGGAAGGCCAGGTCCTGGTTATTGATGGCGGCGGCTCGCTCCGGGCCGCGCTGGTTGGCGACGTGATCGCGGGGCTTGCCGCCAAGAATGGCTGGGCGGGTCTCGTCATCCGTGGCGCGGTGCGCGACACTGCCGCCTTGTGCCAAGTTGATATCGGAATAAAGGCCCTCGGGTGCAACCCATGGACCAGTAGCAAGGCCGGCGCCGGGGCGCTCGACGTCCCACTGCGATTCGGAAACGTGACATTCACGCCGGGCAACTGGGTGTATAGCGACGAAGATGGTCTGATCGTTGCCAGCGAACGCCTTGATTGATGGTCTGTGCCGGAGCACAAAATGGAACCAAGCCACGGGTCGGCTCTGCCGTACGGCGTCTGGCCCGATGAGAGGCGCGCGGCAGCATTCTGGCCTTCGCCCCCTCCATCGTTTGTGGCGCGTGTTGCCTCCGCGTGCCCGGCGGCACGCATTGGTACGCACCACCGCCGTACTCGCGCCGCGCCCGGATCAGCCGCCTCCGCCGGCCGGGGGAGGATTAGTGGTCACGGGGGAGATCTCCCGTGCTTCCGGGCTTGGCGAAGTGGCCCGGCTGATGTTGCGTGGCCTTGAAGCTCTCGGCGTTCCCGCCTGGCAGCTCGATATCGGGACGCCCGTCAGTCGTGGCGAAGCGCCAGCCGCCACCCGGCCGGCCCCAGCCGCGCCCTTGCTGATCCACGTGAACGCACCTTTCCTGCCGCTTGCGCTACTCCGGCTTCCACGCGGCATGGTTCGCGGACGGCGCCTCATCGGCTACTGGGCGTGGGAACTCCCGGTCGCTCCAAAGGATTGGCGGGCGGGCGCGCGCTTCGTGCATGAAGCTTGGGCCTTATCCGGTTTTACAGCTGCAGCGCTCGAACCGTTGCTGCCCGGCCGGGTTCGGGTGGTTACACCCCCTTTTACGGTCGCGCCCCCAGTCCCGTCGCGGCTGGACCGCGCGGCCTTTGGCCTGCCGCAAGAGGCCGTGATCGTGCTAGTCTCGTTCAGTCTCGCCTCCTCGTTCGAGCGCAAAAACCCTTTGGGGGCGATCCGTGCTTTTCGCGATGCGTTCGGCGCGCGCGCGGACCGGATCCTGGTGCTCAAGGTGACCAACCCTGACGATTTCCGCGCCGATTACGTCCGGCTAAGACAAGCGATGGCCGATGCTCCGAATATCCGGATCGAGACCCGAACTCTACCACCGGCCGACAATCATGCCCTCACGGCTTGTGCGGACATCGTGCTCTCACTTCACCGTAGCGAGGGCTTCGGGCTGGTAGCCGCCGAGGCTATGCTGCTGGCCCGGCCGGTGATCGCCACGGCTTGGTCTGGCAACATGGATTTTATGAACGATACCAGCGCCGCACTTGTTCCAGCCCGTCTGATACCCGCCCAAGATCCTCGCCGGGTGTTCGAGGCACCCGGCGCGGTATGGGCAGAGCCGGACACCGCTATGGCCGCCGCCCAGCTACGCCAGTTAGCCGATAATCCCGACAGCCGTATCGGCCTGGGTCGGCGCGGCCGGGCCTATGCGGCCGACCGCCTGGGTCTGGGGTCGCTGGCAGCGGCGGTTCGGGCTCTCGGGCTAGGGCGGTTTCATCCTGAGTGAAACCGCCCTAGGTGTGTTTTGGCGAGCATCTTCACGCGCTCCTGGAACCGCAAGCGTTTCCAGTCAAGCGCGATCTGCTCTAGGTTCCCCGGCATGAGGGTGCTCGTTTGGCAATGGGGCCGCCGGGGGGCAGGACCGCGATTCGCGGTGGCGCTGGCCGAAAGTCTTCGCCTCGTGCCGGGTGTCGAGGCGGCGCTTTCGCTTTCAACCGGGGCCGAGATCCTGCGAGGCGCCAATCCACCGCGCTGTGAGCTGCCTTTCTCCACTTATGAGAGCCCCGCGGGGTTCGTCCGCCGCCTGGCGGCGGCCCCCTTCGCGCGGCCAGGGCTCTCGGCTGCCTTGCGCCGCTTGCAGCCGGATTTCGCAATTTGCGCCATGCCGGCCCCGCTTGATCTAGTGTTCGCCTCGGCCCTGCGTCATACTGCGATACCGTTCCTGGTCGTGGTGCACGATGCCGACCCGCATCCCGGGGACGTCTTTCCATTGCAAATGAGACTTCAGCGCCAGCTTGCCCGCCAAGCGGATGGGCTTATCGCGCTGACGGGTCATGTCGCGAACCGGCTCCGGCAGCAGGGCCTGGCCGGGGGCGGTAGGCGCTGCAAGCCCTTATTTCTCGCTTCCCTCCCACCCTTTGTGTTTGGACCAGCCCCTGCGCCGCCCAGGTGTCATGCCGGCCCATTCCGGCTGCTCTCCTTCGGCCGTCTGCTTCCGTACAAGGGATTGGACCTGCTGGCCGAGGCACTCGTGCAGCTTGGGCCTCGGGCTGATTTGCAGGTACGGGTCGTGGGCAGCGGGCCGGAAAGCGAGACGCTCCGGCAGTTGCGGATGCTCCCGGGGGTCGCGGTCGAGAACCGATGGGTGCCGGAGGATGAGGTGGGTTCGTTGCTCGCCTGGGCGGACGGGCTGGTTCTGTCACACAAGGAAGCAAGCCAAAGCGGGGTGGCCGCGGCAGCGGTTGCCGCCGGGCGCTGGGTCCTTGCGACACGTGTGGGCGGCCTCGTGGAGCAATTACAATACGAAACGTTAGCGGTGTTCTGTGATCCCAATCCCTTGAGCCTGGCGTCCGCCCTCGGTTCATTGCTCGCCGCACCCCCTCCTTCTCTGCAGCCCAGCCGCGATCCGCATGCCGCTTGGCGGAATGTGGCAGAAAGCCTTATCGCCCAGATCGAATCGACGTTGCTACCGGGTTCAGGAGGAAAGCCATGCCGATCTATGCCCTCGATCATCACATCCCGGATTTGCCAGAACCGGGCCAATTCTGGGTCGCCCCTGATGCGCACGTAATCGGCATGGTGAGGATTGCGCGCGATGTGGGGATTTGGTTCGACGCCGTGATTCGCGGCGATAATGAACTTATCGAAATCGGCGAAGGCACGAATATTCAGGAAGGGTGCATGCTGCATACCGATCCAGGTTTCTTGCTAACCGTCGGACCCGGCTGCACGGTAGGCCACCATGCCATTTTGCATGGTTGTACAATCGGCGCGGGATCGCTCATCGGAATGGGTGCGGCGATCCTCAATGGGGCCAAGATTGGAAACAATTGCCTCGTGGGCGCGCACGCTTTGGTTACTGAAGGCAAGGAGTTTCCTGACCGGTCGCTGATCATGGGCTCGCCGGCCCGTGCGGTCCGGGAACTCAATGACGCGGCTCTCGAGAGCCTGCGCACGGCGGCTGACATCTATGTGAAGAAATGGCGCCGCCATGCAGCGAGAATGAAACGGATCGATGCCTAAGACCCAAGAGAGCTTGGTTGCTGACCAGTTTGGCTCGCAAGCCGCTGCCTATCTTCAAAGCACCGTCCATGCGCAAGGCGAAGACCTGCAAAAGCTTGCCGGGATCGTGCAGGGCCACGCTGGGGCGCGTGTGCTGGATCTCGGCTGCGGCGGCGGCCATGTGAGCTATGCGGTCGCGCCCCATGTGGGCGAAGTCGTCGCTTATGATCTCTTGCAGGAGATGCTGGAAATCGTGGGCCGGGCCGCCGCCGAGCGGGGGCTCACCAATATCTCGACCCGGCAGGGGGCAGCCGAGCAATTGCCCTTTGCCGATGCGGCGTTCGATTTTGTTTTCAGCCGTTACAGTGCGCACCATTGGCGCGATTTCGGTATTGGGCTGCGGGAGGCTGCCCGTGTGCTGAAGCCCGGTCGCATTGTTGCTTTCATTGACGTTGTATCGCCCGGCCAGCCGGTGCTCGATACCTATTTGCAGGCAGTCGAGATCCTGCGCGATCCATCGCACGTACGGGATTACTCTCGCGCGGAGTGGGATGCTGCTCTGGCCCGGTCTGGGCTCCGGCTAGGCCCGGTCCGGGCACACCGGGTGAGGCTGGAATTTGCTTCCTGGGTCGCGCGCATGCGCACTCCCGTTCTCCACGTCGAGGCGATCCGATCCCTGCAAGCCGTAATCGCCGACGATGTGCGAAGGCATTTTCAGATCGAGTCAGATGGAAGTTTTACCGTCGATGTGGCCCTATTGGAGGCGGCTAAAGCGATTCCAGGCTGACTGGAAGCGCTCTAGCTTTGGTTTTGCGAGCATCATCGGGCCCCATCGCGCCGGCCCGATGGGAACCCGGTCACGCGCTCCTGGGTTTGGGGCAATTCCAGTCAAGCGCGATCCGCTCTAGGGCCTGTTGAGATACATTCATCGTGATCCGATCACAGCAGCCGCAAGATGGATTATCCCCGCGAAACTCTCGTCGGTCTTGTCGCTCCGCATGGCGATTCGCTTGAACTCCTTCAAACGGCCGAAGAAGT
>JAFAHH010000698.1 GCA_019237355.1 Acetobacteraceae bacterium
AGCACTTGCTTTCTGCCGCGAACGTCGCCGAGCGCCACCACGCTTGGCTCGGCGAGGACGATGCCGCGGCCTTTCACATAAACCAGCGTGTTGGCGGTGCCGAGGTCGATCGCTATGTCGGCCGACATAGCGCCGAGCAGCCGAGAAAACATAAGCCGACCTTCTCAAGATACCGGAGAATGTAGGGCTTAGCGTTCGGGCCGCGGGTTCACAAGCCCTGGTTGATCATATCTTAGCCGCTGCTGCCTGTTCACGACCGGGCTTGCAGCAGACCGATGGCGAGCAAAATTCATCTCCTCGCCGCAATTACGCCAAGACTTGGCCAGAACTGCGGCGTTACAGCCCAAGAAGGAGGAAAGTGTCGTGACGAGAAAGATCGTATTGAGCAGCCTAGTTGGCGTGCTGCTCGGGCTGGCGGCATGCGGGGAAACTCCTGGGCAGCGGGCAGTAAGCGGTGGCTTGATTGGCGCCGGATCAGGCGCGGCAATCGGTGCGGCGGCAGGAGGAGGCGGCGGCGCAGGTAAAGGGGCGCTGATTGGCGGCGGTGTCGGCGCGCTTGGCGGGGCTCTAACAGCGCCACGCTAATCAAGGAGGCGCGGCGTGCGGAGAGCCTTGCATTGGCGCTGGGCCGGCGGGTTGCAGTGACATCCGCAGGCAGCGAGCGTTTGCGGGAGACCTATTGCTCGCGGCGACTACGCAATAGGTACGGCAGGTGCAAAGGCTCTACTGGCGCGCTCATTGGCGGCGCAGTAGGCTGACCAACGGAACCAAAAATCAATCCAGGTCTGCCGATTTGGTGCTGAAGTTCTTTCCAGGGTTAGGGTTGCTATGCGGGCTTGCCGGCTGCGTGCCACCCCAGGCGCTTGGTATAACGGGGCCTAATGGAAACCCCGGAGAGGTGGGCCGCCCAAGTCCTTCGGCGCCCGACGATACGGCAGTCGTGCCGCCCGGGCTCCCGCCTGATGAGGGCCAGCGTTATGCCCCTTCGGTGGTGCCGCTTTATGGTACGGGCACGAACTATTACGGGTATCACTGAACTTTTGGATTAGGGCCGGAGCTGCGCTTTTGCTAGTGCAGTCTACTTGCGTTTACAAACCGGCGCAGTACGGCTGGTGCTCGTAAGCATCAGCGTCCCCGGCGGATTGCCACTCGGGTGACCCCGTCGGCTGCGGTTTCGACTGCAAGCACTTCATGACCCTGCTCGGCCGCTGTCCGCGGCACGTTTCGAGCCGGCTCCTCGCCCCGCAGGCGCACCGCAAGCACTCTGCCCGGCGCCAATTTGTCAAGCGCGAGGCGTGTGCGCACATAAGTCATTGGGCACATCTCGGCGGTGAGGTCGAGTTCCAGGTCGCTCTGAACGGCAGGGCCGGCATGTAGACTAGTTCGCATCACCGAATATCCATTGCAAAGAATACAACGCCCTATTTATATAGGTCATTACTTGCTCGGGAAGGGATCGGCATGGCTGAAAATCCGGCAGCCAGCAACGTGCTGGGGCTGACAGCGCAGATCGTTTCGGCGCATGTGGCTAATAACCGAGTTTCGCCTGATTCCTTGCCAGCGTTGATACAGGAGGTCTATAAGACTCTCGCCAGCATCGGCGGTGAACCGCCGCAGGTAGAGCGGCCTGCGCCAGTAGTTCCGGTCAAGAAATCGGTTTTCGCCGATTACCTCATCTGTTTGATCGATGGCAAGAAGCTGAAGATGCTAAAGCGGCACCTCAAGACCGCCTACAACCTCACGCCGGAGCAGTACCGAGAGCGTTATGATTTGCCGGCCGACTATCCGATGGTGGCGCCAAACTACGCGCGCCACCGCTCCTCGCTCGCGAAAAAGATCGGGCTCGGTACCAAGCCCCGCTCCAGCCGCAAATAACGGAACGGGCTGGAGCGCGATGGCTTGAGGCGGAGTCGCCAGAGAGCCTGAATCGCGCTCCCGGGGTAAAGGAGCGCGATGGCTTGAGGCGGAATCGCCGGAGAGCCTGAATCGCGCCGTCAACACTACCGCGATGAGTTCCGCCTGAAGCCGGAGGACCTTGCTGCGCGCCCGCCGCCTACCGGGTATCCGATCCGATTGGACAGAGGGCGCCTTGATCGGCTAGCCCTTCCGGTTGCGAAGGATCGCGCTCGATCACACCGGGCGAGATCGGGTCTGGGCCGCTAGAAGGACTATATGGAATCCCGCATCGAGCGCCTTTGCGTGGAACGGGGCCTTAAAATGACGGGCCAGCGCCGGGTGATCGCCCGCGTCCTTTCAGAGGCCAGCGATCACCCTAATGTCGAAGAGCTTTATCGCCGTGCTGCCCTGCTCGACTCGCGTATCTCCATCGCCACTGTGTATCGGACGGTCCGGCTTCTCGAAGAACAAGGAATATTGGAAAAGCGCGATTTCGGGGGTGGGCGGGCCCGGTATGAGGCCACCGAGCATGGGCATCATTACCATCTGATCGACATCGACACCGGCAAGGTGATCGAATTCGCGGATGAGGCGCATGAAGCACTGATGCAGGCTGTTGCCGCGCGGCTAGGGTTCGATATCGTCTCCGTCCGCCTCGAACTTTTTGGCCGGCGGCGGGAGGCCGACCTCCCTGCCGGGGATCAAGCGACGGCGCCCCGCCCGGCGGAGGAAGCCGCATTGCAGGGCCGCCCGCCGCGATGACGGCCGAGATCGAGGCTCCCGAAAGGGCTGGGTTCGGCGAGCTTCGCATTGGCGATCTCGGGGTCCGGATCGCGCGCTCCCCAGCCGAGATCGACGCCGTTCAGGCGCTACGCTTTCGCGTCTTCTACGAAGAGATGGGCGCGACGCCGAATCCGGTCACTCTGGCCATCGGGCGCGACCGTGACGCCTTCGATGCTGTTGCCGACCATCTCGTTGTCGTGGATCACGCGATCGGACCTGGGCCCGAGGGCGTCGTCGGCACCTATCGATTGATTCCGAGAGAAGCGGCACAGCGGGTCGGGCACTTCTACACCGCCGAAGAGTACGACATCACTCCGGTGTTACGCTTTCCGGGCCGGGTTCTTGAGCTTGGCCGATCCTGTGTTGATGCTGCGCACCGCAATGGTGTGGTCATGCAGTTGTTGTGGCGCGGCATTACCGCCTATGTCTTCCGCCACCGGATTGACCTAATGTTCGGATGCGCGAGCCTGCCAGGGATCGACCCGAGCGCAGTGGCGGAGGAGCTCACCTATCTCCATGAACAGCATCTGGCCCCGCCGCAACTGCGCCCCCGTGCGCTGCCGCATCGGTATGTGCCGATGCGGCGGCTTGATCCGGCTACGGTAAATACGCGCCGGGTGCTCGCGAACCTACCTCCGCTCATTAAGGGGTATTTGCGGCTCGGGGGTTTTGTGGGCGAAGGTGCGGTCATCGACGCCCAGTTCAATACGATTGATGTCGCAGTTGTCGTCAAAACCGATCTCATTACGCAAAGGTATTTCCGGTACTACGGGCGGGGCCTTCGAGAGCCGGCTGACTGACCGGCTTGTCGCACAGAGCCGGAGAATACTTGCGGCCCGTCCGGATGCTGCGGCCTTTGCGCTCGGCTTGCTCTCGGCAGCTTCGCTGCCCCCGTTCCACCTGGTTTTCGTGTTGCTCTTCGCGGTGCCGGGCTTGATTGCGCTTATCGATCGGGCGCGTGGCCCTGCCGCCACGTTCCGCCTCGGCTGGTGGTTTGGGTTCGGCCATCACTTGGTTGGGCTCTATTGGATCACGGAGGCTATCCTAATCGAGGCGGCCCGGTTCTGGTGGTTCGTGCCGATTGCCGTACCGGCTTTATCCGCGGTGCTGGCAGCATTCATCGGAGCGGCTACTTCAGTCGCGCGGCTAGCCCCCGTGGGCTGGCGGCGGGTGCTGGCCTTGGCGGGGGGGTGGGTGCTGGCAGATCTCGTCCGGCAATTCGCCTTTACGGGCTTTCCCTGGAATCCGTGGGGCAGTGTTTGGGAATTCCCAGGCACTGCGGGCGACATCTTCATTCAGCTCGCGGCAATTCTCGGCGTGCACGGGCTTACATGGCTCACGGTTCTGCTGGCTGCCGCCCCCAGGCTGCGCAGGCCAGGGTGGATCGCCGCCGGCATGGTGCTGCTGAGCTGGGCTGGATTTGGAGTATGGCGCTTGAGCGGGCCAGCTCCGGCGTCGCCCCGCGTCGCAGCGGTGCTCACTCAAGGGAATGTGCCGCAAGGGGAGAAGTGGGACCGCGCCCAGATGCTTGCTACCTTCGAGCGGTATCTCGCGCTTACGGCTGCCGGCCGGGCGCAGGCTGCTGCCGAGTATCCCCGCGACCAGACCGTGGTTGTTTGGCCGGAGACCGCGAGCCCATTCTTACTTCAGACCGACCCCGCCGCCCGTCAGGCGATCGCGAACGCGGCTCGAGGTGCGATAACGTTAGCGGGAACAGTGCGTTTCGATGAACGGGGCCGGCCCAGGAACAGCCTTCTCGCCATCCTGCCGAACGGCGCCGCAGACGGGGTATATGACAAGTGGCATTTGGTGCCGTTCGGGGAAACGCAGCCAGCATGGCTGCCCCTGCCAATCCAAATTGTGCCCGGCGGCGGCTTTGCTCCCGGTCCTGGCCCGTATAATTGGAATCTGCCCGAACTTCCTCCAGTGAGCGCGCTAATCTGCTACGAGGCGGCTTATTCTGGCGCAATGGTCGATGAGCGAAATCGGCCAGCGTGGCTGGTCAACGTGACTAACGATGCGTGGTTTGGTAATTCGGCTGGTCCCCGGCAGCATCTGGCAGCGGCCCGGTTGCGTGCTGTGGAGGAAGGATTGCCGTTGATGCGTGCTGCCAATACGGGAATAACCGCGGGATTTGACGCATATGGGAGGGAACTGGGACGGCTTGGAATGGGCGAAATGGGATATCTCGTGCTTGCCCTGCCCGGCGCACTGCCAAAGCCGCTGTATGCTTCGGGTGGCCTGCTCATTCCAGCCGGTTTGGGTCTGGTGTCGGTCGGAGTGGGGTTAGTGCCGCGCAGACGCGCGGGTCTCGTTTCTGAGACTGAGTCTCAGAACTGAAATTTCCCCAAGAGATTTCGACAAACGCGTTGACTATCCGCGGTTGTGACGTTAAGTAATGGTTAATCGGCGCCGCGCTGGTGCGGCGACGGACGGAGGTGGACCAAGATATGAATCAACTGAGGGGAGACCTTCGCATGAGTCGGGGCGACCAAAGCGAAGCGGGTGAGCGCGAAGGCCGACCAAGCCCCATCGACGTGCACGTCGGTTCGCGCATCCGGCTGCGCCGGACGCTGATGGGAATGTCGCAGGAGCGCCTTGGCGAGGCGTTGGGCCTAACATTCCAGCAGGTTCAGAAGTATGAACGGGGCGTCAATCGGGTCGGTGCGTCCCGGTTGTTCGATCTGTCGCGCGTTCTTGACGTTCCTATTAGCTTTTTCTTTGACGATATGCCGGATAGCCTCACTGGCAGCCAGGGCGGCTCGCGGCGAGTTGGGTTTGCCGAGAGTCAGGAAGGGTTCACTGACGATACCCTAAGCAGGCGGGAAACGCTCGAGTTGGTGCGCGCCTATTACCGCATCAGCGATCCTTCGGTGCGCAAACGGGTATTTGAGCTTATCAAGTCAATGGGCCCTCAGGAGTAGGCGCCAACGGAGTCGCATCGGCCCATCCCCTCCGTTTCGTATCGGCGCAGGCCCTCTATAAGCAAATCCGTCGGGCGGCTGTGTTTGCATCCCGGAACAGGAAGCATCGCTGCCGCTCCCTGGTCAGCAGCAATGGTTTTTCGCTCTGGCGTCGTTGGATGCAAACTAGCGGCCTCTGCTTGGCCTTGAAACCGTGCACGTTTTCAGCAGGCGGATGACGGTGCGTCATTCTTCAGCAATTGCACAACATTGCGCACGACGCCAGACCTGCATGTCAGCGAGCGTGCTGAAACGGCAGATTACTTACCGCACCTTAAAACAATGCTCAAACCTCTGCGGATCAGCGAATTTCATATTTTCAACTCGCAAAAATCAGGAACGAGCTGACTGGCGACGCCTTTTCGTGCGGTCTCGCTTGAACCGATACCAATTCAGCCGGTGCTAGAGAACTAAGGTGGCCGCAAGGCGCCCACCGAAGCGTTCGATGCGTCGCTGTCCGCTAGCAGTCTGCTGAAGAACGTCTTGCCCGGCGCGAATTCGGAATGATTCAAATCTGCCGCCTATAGCCGAGTTGCAACGACGTTATTTGATCTGTCGCGCGTTCTTGAGGTTCCTCTTAGCTTTTTCTTTGGCGATATGCCGGATAGCCTCACTGGCACCCAGGGCGGCTCGCGCCGCGCTGGGTTTGCCGAGAGTCAGGAAGGTTTACTGACGATACCAGAAGTGGACCCCGAATTTGGGACCAGGCTTTAATTGAAAGCCAGCCGGTTCCGTTATGCTAGACGGAGCCAATAATGAGCAAATCCAGACGGACGATCGGGGCAGCACTGAAGGCGAAGATCGCCTGGGAAGCGCTGCGGGAGCAGGCGACGGTAGCGGAGCTCGCCGCGCGCTATGAGGTCCATCCGACGCAGATTTATGCCTGGAAGAAGCAGCTGCAGGAGCATGCAGCACGCGCGTTCGAAGCCGGCGTGGGCACCGATGCGGACGCGCA